>JAKDMK010000553.1 GCA_030452365.1 Nitrococcus sp. | reverse complement strand
ACCTGCCCATCTTCAAACTCGGGTCGGTGGTTTAAACTGAAGTTCTTGCTCCCCGTAGTCACGCAGCGGCTCTAAAACCCGCGAAATCACTGGCTTTTCTAGCCATATGAGGGTCTTTTTTGGTGTTAGCGTGTAGTCACTAACTATGTTGACATTGGATAGAATACGGCTTATACTTCAGGTATGCCCAAGCGTACAGGTTCAGCACACGTCGTCACTACGACCCGCAAGTACAAGGGACGGGTCTATCGCACCCATCTACTGCGACGCAGCTACCGTGAGGGCAAGTCGGTCAAGAACGAAACGCTCGGCAACCTCTCGCATCTGCCGGAGCCCGTGATCGAGCTTGTTCGCCGTTCCCTGAAGGGTGAGCAGTTCGTCTCGGTGACCGAACGCTTTGAAATCACCGCTTCCCGCGCCCATGGTCATGTGCAAGCGGTGCTGGCGGCGCTGGAGCAGATCGGCTTCGCCGCGCTGCTCGGGTCCAAGCCGTCGCGTGAGCGCAGCTTGGTGCTCGCCATGGTGGCGGCCCGGATACTCGCGCCCAGAACGAAGCTCGCGACGACGCGCTGGTGGCACACGACGACCCTGGCCGAAGCGCCGGGCGTCGGCGATGCCAGTGAGGCCGACCTGTATGCGGCGATGGACTGGTTGCTTGAGCGCCAGCCCGGGATCGAGCGCAAGCTCGCCGATCGCCATCTGCACGCCGATAGCCTCGTGCTCTATGACCTGTCATCGAGTTACTTCGAGGGCACCACGTGTCCACTGGCCAAACGCGGCTATAGTCGTGATGGCAAGAAGGGCAAGCTGCAGGTCAACTACGGGCTGTTGACCGACGCCCGCGGCTGCCCGGTCGCCGTGTCGGTGTACGCGGGCAACACGGCCGATCCGACCACGTTGCTGCCGGAGATCGATCGGTTGCGATCGGCATTCGACGTGCAACAGTGTGTGGTGGTCGGTGATCGCGGCATGATCTCCAGCAAGGCGATCGAGCAGCTGCGCGGTCAACCGGGGCTGGACTGGATCACGGCACTCAAGAGCGTGTCGGTGCGCGCGCTGCTCCAGCAAGGGGCCTTGCAGTTCGATCTGTTTGACGAGCGCAATCTGTTCGAGTTGACCCACCCGGATTATCCGGGCGAGCGGCTGATTGCGTGTCGCAATGTGCAACTGGCCAAGCTGCGCGCGCACAAGCGCGAGGCGCTGTTGGTGGCCACCGAGCGCAACTTGGAGAAAGTGCGGTCGTCGGTTGCGGCAGGACGGCTGCGCGGCCAGGATGCCATCGGCGTGCGCGTCGGCAAGGGCGTCAACCAATACAAGGTGGCCAAGCACTTCGAACTCGATATCCAGGACAACTCATTTGCCTTTTGGCGAAAGCGGCAGAGCATCGACGCGGAGGCCGCGCTCGACGGGGTGTATCTCATCCGCACCTCCGTGCCCGACGAGCAGATGGACTCGGCCGAATGCGTTCGCCGCTACAAATCCCTCGCTCAAGTGGAACGCGCGTTTCGCTCGCTCAAGACCATCGATCTGAAAGTGCGCCCGATCCACCATCGTCTGGAGCGCCGCGTGCGGGCCCACATCTTCCTGTGTATGCTCGCCTATTATGTAGAGTGGCACATGCGCGAGGCGTGGCGGGAGCTCCTGTTCGCCGACGAGGATCAGGACGCGAAACGCACGCGTGATCCCGTGGCCCCGGCCCAACGTTCCGAGGCCGCACAACGCAAGGCACAGACGCGAACGCTCGACGACGGAACGAATGCGCACAGCTTCTGCACGCTGCTGGCAGAGCTCGGCACCATTGTTCGCAACACGTGCCGCATCCCCCAAGGGGAGGACACTCCGACATTCCAGATCACGACCACAGCCACTCCCAAGCAACAACGGGCACTGCAGCTCATCCGGAACATGCCGCTGTAGTCAGAAAGCCTTACCCCTGATTCAATCTAATCAGTTGAGTCATAAGCATAACTCACATGACTCAACCAATAACTTCAGGCTAAAAATCCGTCTCGACCGCTGAAATCAAGCCATCGTGGACCCAGCGCTTGAGCAGGCCGGCCGCCCGCGCCGGG
>JAKDMK010000552.1 GCA_030452365.1 Nitrococcus sp. | reverse complement strand
TAACGGCAGCGCATCCAACGGTTTTTCATTCGCCTGGTTGGCGGGGGATGCCCTGGGGCTTATCCACCCTACGAGGCTCCCGTTTTATTTCTAACATTCAATGAGGTGAGACTTAAGTAGGTGCCGTTCGGATCTACGGCTGCTTGCGGCATCTCATCAGCCACAATTCTGATTTGCACACCTCGCCAAGGCAGCCCTTCAGCTTCGCCGTCACGGCATCCCCCAGGAGCACGATACATGAGGCTTTGCCGCACAACCCGAAATCGATCTTCACCCGAAGATGCTAGAGCCAATGGATTGAATCACTTGGACATCCGGGTGATGGATGACCTCGGCGCTGTTCGTCGCCTCGATGCGCCGGCTTGCGCGCGAAAATTAGTTCTGCTGTGCGCTATATTGCTCGAAGTTGTGTACTGGTACTCATAGAATAAACGTTGCCACGCTTACACTTCATTTGGGTTCCGATGGGCCTCGCCGGCGTGCTTGGGACCTACATCGTTTCCTTGGTGCGAAACAGCACGTAGATTGTGCGCATTGACGCTCTCACCGCCGGGGTGTAGCGTTGGCCATATAAAGCTTTGGGGAAAAGCCATCAAGCCGTTGTTCAGACAAGGACCGTCGCTTACGGCACGCGTCATACTGCTCGCTCTGCTATCCATCTTGCTGATGTCACTGAATCATCGGCAAGGCACGCTCGAACCCGTTCGCTACACGCTCTCCGCCGTGGTATATCCAATTCGGGTTGTGGCGGAGCTTCCTTTCGAAGTTGGCGATCTGATCTCGCGGCAGCTCTCCGGGCGGGGGCAACTGTTGGCAGAGAACGAGCGCCTGCGCGCCCAACGTCTGCTCAACGAAGTTCGGCTACAAAGACTCGACGGCATCGAACAGGAGAACATCCGATTGCGCCAGCTGCTTGGTTCATCCCATGAGGTGGATGAGCCGGTATTGATCGCAGAGCTGATGCGAGTCGATTTGGACCCATACAGCCACCTGGTACAAATCAGCAAAGGCGCCCGCGACGGTGTTTTCCGCGGACAGCCGGTGCTCGATGCCAAGGGGGTCGTCGGCCAAGTCGATAAGGTGGGTCCTTTCAGCGCCGTGGTGCGGCTGATCACCGATCCCAGTCACGCCATTCCCGTGCGCGTCAATCGCAATGGCGTCCGCGCCGTCGCCGTCGGCACCGGTCATCTGCACAAGTTGAAGCTGATCAACCTTCCCAATAATACGGATATCCGACCAGGCGATTTGCTGATTACCTCGGGCTTGGGTGGACGGTTCCCGCGCGGCTATCCGGTGGCACGCGTGATATCTGTTACAACGGACCCAGGGCCGGCATTCGCGCGCGTAGAAGCTAGCCCCACGGCTGCCCTGGATCGGCTGCAGGAAGTGCTGTTGGTGGAACGCGATCAGAGGCCCGCGCGGCTTATCGATCCCGGCAGCGGGACCGACCGGCAGCCGGGGAAGTATGGTGAGGGACAGCAGTCGGGTTCGTGACCGTGTTCCAGCGCTCTGGCGGTCGGATCATCGTGTTGAGCCTGCTGATGGGCCTAGTCATGACCATCCTGCCGTTGCCGGTATGGGCGCAGTTACTGCGCCCCGAATGGACAGCATTGATTCTCATCTACTGGTGCATGGCGTTGCCCCAGCGGGTCGGGGTCACCGTTGCATGGACTGTCGGGCTGCTGCAAGACGTGCTGCAGGGATTCCTGCTCGGCGCGCATGCGCTCGCCTTCGGCATCGTCGCTTTCCTCACGCTCAAGCTGCATCAGCGAATTCGAGTCTTTCCGCTGTGGCAGCAGGCCCTGAGCATTCTTCTGTTGCTGCTGACCATACGCCTGATCTTGCTCTGGATCCGGGGACTGAGCGGCCGCCCGGTAGTGGCCGATTGGCAATACTGGCTGCCGGCGCTGACGGGGACCGTGGTTTGGCCATTCGTGTTCATCTGTCTGCGCGAAATCCGCCGTCGCTTTCGGGTGCAATAGGGCCTGTTGACGTTCACGATGGCGTCGCGTTGCTGCCCAGAATCCGGCCAGGCAAGGCGCGAGGAGAGAAGTTTAGTGTTACTAAATGAA
>JAKDMK010000551.1 GCA_030452365.1 Nitrococcus sp. | reverse complement strand
AATACCGGGGGGTTCGGCCCGCGCCCGGTTACCCGGCCTGCCCCGATCACACGGAGAAGGCGCTGGTCTGGGAGCTGTTGGATGCCGAGCGCAATGCAAGTATAACGCTCACCGAGAGCTGGGCCATGGTGCCCACCGCGGCCGTGAGCGGATGGTATTTTGCCCATCCGGATTCGCGCTATTTCGGGTTGGGCCAGATCTATCGTGATCAGGTCGAAGACTATGCCAAGCGCAAAGACATGAGTCTCACGCTGGCCGAACGCTGGCTCGCGCCCAATTTGGGCTATGATCCGGAGGAGCTGGGCTGAGGCCGTAATCCGCAGCCACCCTGAGCCACAAAGACAAGTGGTCTATACTGGGTAGAAGGGGCCTATGCAGCGCAAACAGTATGTTGCGCAGGCTACGCTCCGCAGGGGTAACTACTCACCCCTCGCCATCCTGCGCGCAGCGAAGCGGCGTCCCAGGATCCAGCGACCGATTTCTGCGACTGTGCCTTACGGCTCCGCGCAGAATGACGTACGCAAAAGGTATCCTGCGCGGAAGGAGCATGAGCAGTTACCCGCAGGGTTTGTAAGCGCCCTGCTAGCGCCGCAGCCCGCCGGCCGCTCCCCGATTGGCCCGACGAGCGCTGGTTGCTGCCTCGCGTGGCGTGTGCCCCTAGGCCGGTACCGTAAGCAAAACCCGGACAAAGGAGCCCAGCGATGAGACATGAGTTTGCCGCCCTCTCCCATATCCGCTTGCAGCCAGGAAGGACGTTCGAGCATCCGGCCGAGCCTCCCGAGTTTGTACA
This sequence comes from Nitrococcus sp., assembly GCA_030452365.1. Lineage (GTDB taxonomy): Bacteria > Pseudomonadota > Gammaproteobacteria > Nitrococcales > Nitrococcaceae > Nitrococcus. The sequence goes on along the minus strand of JAKDMK010000551.1, from coordinate 1,287 downwards.
TTGGAACAGCCCGGCCGTGGAAGTCATGACGGATTTCCGCATCGTGCACCCGATTACCATACGTCCGGATGTCTCGATCGAAATGGCGTTGGAGAAGATGAAGCAGGCTGGCGTACGCTTGCTACTGGTGATCAACGAGCAGCAAGAGATTATTGGTGTCATCACCGCCCGCGACATTCAGGGCGAGCGGCCCGTGAAGCTCGTTCAGGAGAGCCGAATCCCACACTCCGCGATTCGCGTCGACACCATAATGACGCCGCAGTCGGAGATCATCGGGCTTAATATGATCAGCGTTCGCAACGCCGTAGTGGGACATATCGTCGAGACACTACGCCAGCTCGAGTGCCAGCATATCCTCGTGCTGGAGATCGACGATGTCAGCAAGGCACAGACCGTGCGGGGCTTGTATTCAAGCAGCCAGATCAGGCGTCAGTTAGGCGAGAAAGTTCTCGCCGATATCGTGCCCGCCCACTCGCTTGCGGAGATGCAGCACGAGATCGGCTAACGGGCTCAGCGATCGGCATTGGCCTTGCCCAGAAGTGGGCAACGTGCGCTGGCACCCGATGTTGCCTACGTGCACACATCGAGTCCTCGGACGGCGAGCGCCCTCAAGTTGTCGCCAGACGCTGTGACATTTTAATTTTATTGGGTAAACTTGCCAGAAATGGCGACAGAAGAACGGGATTTCTGATGCCTATGCTTTGCTGATACTTGTGTCCGGGCTCGCTTCCGGTACCGTTGCGGAGCAATCTGAACGATACGATTGTCAAAGTGGTGGAGCGGAAGGCGACAACGACCGGGGGCAACATGAATGCGATCAGACCTAGCGGGCTGCCTGGTGCGTCGGCCTAAGCGCAACGTATCCACTCAAATCCATCATCATAAGGATGAGCCGTCAGTTGGAGGCCGATATGCCTGAAGAATTCATCAAACCGGTGGCACAGCTTCGCTATCTGTTTTGGTATCTGGTGGCGCTCTACTTCATCGCGCTGGTAGTGTTTTTCGGTGTTTCTTTTACCCCGGTTGTCGATCAAACTATCCTAATAGGTTGGAGTGCTGCTGCGGCTATTTGTTTGTACGCTGCGTCGGTTTTTCGATACAGCACGTTCAAAGTCCAGGTAGTGTTTTTTCTGTTATACGCGGCCGGCCTTACGATCCTGCTTATGCTCAATGATTTATTTAGGCTCGACGATAGGGAATTTGATATAATTCTCCACACGGCCCAGATCTGGTTCTGGGTATTAGTCGCAATACTCATGGTTGCTTTTTTGATTTTGTTTATCAATA
>JAKDMK010000138.1 GCA_030452365.1 Nitrococcus sp. | reverse complement strand
TTATGTAGCTGGGCTACACTGCGCTCGCGGCGCCTTGTCTTGCGAAAAAATGGCCGCCGGCGCGGCGTCGTGGGTGAATGTCAACAGGCCCTTTAGGAGTGCGCGATGGCCGTTACCATGCCAAGTCTACGGGAGATGCTAAGCGAACTGATTGCGCTGCCGTCCGTCAGCAGCGTCGATCCGGCTTTGGATCAGGGCAACCGTGCGGTGATCGAGCGACTGGCGCAATGGCTCGATTCCTTGGGCTTCGCCATTGACATCCGCGGCCTGCCCGGCGAGCCACATAAGGCAAATCTGGTGGCAACGCTTGGCAGCGGCGCCGAAGGACTGGTCCTGGCAGGGCATACCGATACGGTTCCATACGATGCGACTCGCTGGAGCACGGATCCTTTCCAGCTCACGGAGCGTCACGGGCGCTTGTACGGACTCGGCAGCAGCGATATGAAATCCTTTTTTGCCCTTGCGCTTGAAGCAATCCGGGAGCTGCGCGCACGGGATTTGCAACGGCCGCTGATCCTCCTCGCCACGGCCGACGAGGAAAGTGGGATGAGCGGCGCCAAGGCCTTGGTTGATGATGGCCGGCCGCTCGGCCGTTACGCCTTAATCGGCGAACCGACCGGGTTGCGGCCGATTCATCTGCATAAGGGCGTCATGATGGAGGCGGTGCGCCTGATCGGCCGTTCCGGTCACTCCAGCGACCCCCGCTTTGGGGTAAATGCGCTGGAGGCGATGAGCGCGGTGCTCAACGAAATACTCGCCTGGCGTGCGGAGCTGCAGCGGCGCTACCGTGATGATCGGTTTTTTGTCCCGGAGCCGACCCTGAACCTCGGTCATATCCACGGTGGCGATAATCCCAACCGCATCTGCGCCGAGGCGGAGCTGCGGTTTGATCTAAGGCCGCTGCCGGGAATGGATATTGGTGCGCTGCGTGCAGAGCTGCGCCAGCGCCTCGAGCGGGCGCTCGCGGGCTCTGCCGTGACTTTGGAGATACGCTCGCTGTTCCCGGGCCTGCCGCCGCTTGAGACCCCAGAGGACTCATTCATCATCGAGGTCGCGCAGGAGCTCACGGGAGCGCAATCCGGCGCGGTCGCTTTCGGCACCGAGGGACCGTTTTTCGTGGCGCTCGGCATGGAGGTGGTGGTGTTGGGGGCCGGGGATATCGATCAGGCTCATCAACCAGACGAGTACCTAGCGGTCGAGCGCATTGCCCCCATGATCGATCTGCTGCAGCGATTCATCCACCGTTTCTGCCTGAACCCGCCGGCAGCCGGGGGAGCGCGATGACCTGGGAGCCAACCCAGTTCGTCGACTGGTTTCGCCACAGCTCGCCTTACATCAATGCCCACCGGGGACGAACGTTTGTCATCGCTTTCGGCGGCGAAACGGTGGCCGATGGGACTTTACCCGCGCTGATTCATGATATTGCACTGCTGAGCAGCTTGGGCGTTCGGCTGGTGCTGGTTCCGGGCGGACGACCGCAGATCGAGCAGCGCCTGCGCGAGCGCGAATGCACCATCCGCTATGTCAACGGGCTGCGCGTCACGGACGAACCCGCACTTGCCTGCGTAAAAGAAGCGGTGGGTTCGATTCGGGTGGAGATTGAAGCGTTGCTGTCCATGGGGCTCGCCAATTCACCGATGGCCGGTTTGCGTATCCGGGTGGCGTCCGGCAATTTCGTTACCGCGCGGCCGTTGGGAATTCGCGACGGCGTCGATTATCTCCATACCGGGGAGGTCCGCCGAGTGGATGGGGAAGCGATCCGCCAACGCCTGGATGATGGTGCGGTAGTCTTGATCGGGCCGCTTGGCTATTCGCCCACCGGCGAGGTATTCAATCTCTACTCGGAGGACGTGGCGCTGGCCGTTGCCCAGACGATTCGCGCCGACAAACTGCTGTTCCTGCAGCAGTTGGCACGCGTGCTCGATAGCGACGCCGCTCTGGTACGGGAGATGACCACAGAGGAAGTGCAGCTTTATTTGCAGGATCATCCTGAGCTTAGCCCCGATCTGCGGCGGCTGCTTGCGGGGACGCTCGATGCGTGTCGTGGCGGTGTACAGCGGGTGCATCTGCTCGCTGGAGCAGTCGATGGGGCATTGCTGCTAGAGCTATTCACCCGCGATGGGATAGGGACTCTGATCACCGCGCGGCCATTCGAAATCACACGCTGCGCCGTCATCGATGATATCGGGGGTATTTTGGCGCTGCTCGATCCGCTTGAACGCGACGGCACTCTGGTGCGCCGCTCACGCGAGCGGCTCGAAACGGAAATCGAGCATTTCACGGTAATCGTGCGCGAGGGCGCCGTTATTGCCTGCGCCGCGCTCTATCTCATGACCGAGGGCGCGATGGCGGAGCTCGCCTGTTTTGTGGTGCATCCTGAGTACCGGGGCGGTGAGCGCGGGGACGTCCTGCTCCGGCAGTTAGAGCGCACCGCCCGGGCGCAGGGTGTAGCGGCGCTTTTCGTGCTGACCACCCGCAGCGCGCACTGGTTCCAGGAGCGCGGTTTCCGGCCCGCGAGTCTGCAGGAGCTCCCGGTTGGCCGGCAGATGTTCTATAACTTCCGGCGCAACTCACGGGTGTTTATAAAGCCACTGTGACGCGCAAGCGCGGTGTCCTGACCCCATCCTTCGCGCTCCATATCCAAGATGGCCTGCCATTGCGCGGAGATCAGCGGCGTGATGGACAACCGGCTGCCGCGTTGGACCAGCAGTGTGTCCGCCAACGCGGGATTGGCCTTGAGCTCGGCAAGCGGGATGGTTCGAGACAGACGCCGCTTGAAGCAAACATCGACCATGTACCAGCGGGGCCGATCCGGGTCACTCTTAGGATCGTAGTATTTCGACTCAGGATCGAAGGCCGTGTGATCCGGATAGCCGGCGCGCACGACCTCCATGATTCCGACCACACCGGGCTGCGGGCATTTGGAATGGTAGAACAGGGCAAGATCGCCTGGCCGCATCTCATCGCGCAGCATATTGCGGGCCTGGTAGTTGCGAACACCTTCCCAGTGATCCGTTTGTAAGGGCTGTGCGGCGAGCTCGTCGATGCCATACACACCCGGCTCGGATTTCATCACCCAGTAGCTCATGCTCTCCCCGTCTGGGCAAATAGGTTATCGGCTGTTGTTGCAACGGATCGGGCCATCCGCTGGCTACATCGGATCAAGCCCCGCTCGGTCGCAACTCCGGCAAGCGGCACATCCCAGGGCTCGGCTCGCAGCTCGGCGATGCTCTGAAAGCTGAAGGCAACGCCTAGCAGCTGAGGGTGCCGCCAGCGACCGCGCCACTGGCGCAGACTGGCGAAAGCCCGATCATAGAAACCGCCGCCCATACCCAGCCGGTGCCCTTGCCGGTCGAACGCCACCAGGGGAAGCAGCACCAAATCCAGGCGCCGGCAGGCGATTTGATTGGACGGTCGCGGCACTGGCTCCGGGATGCCAAAGCGGTTTACGCGCAGGGGCGCGCCTGGATGAAAACGGTGGAAGCGAAGCTTCCTGCTCGGCCCACGGCTCAAGGCAGGCAAGTAGATCGCTCGCCCGTCCTGATGGGCGTGCTGCAGGAACGGGTTGAGGTCGATCTCGCCATCCACCGCCCAATAGCCTGCGATGTGGCGGCTGTGCCGGTATAAGCGGCTTCGGCGCAGCACCGCAGCGAGGCGGCGGGCCGCCTGGGTGCGCTCGCGCAGGCACAATTGACGACGCTGCCGGCGCATTCGGCGGCGGATCTCGGCCCTGGATTCCATGCGCCACCCGTTTCCCTGCGCTCTAGGGTGTGTTTATGGGTGCCCGCTATAGGCACAAAAAAGACATCCCCCGCGCAGTGCCGTGCAGGCATCGCCCTTGAACCCTTCGGTTCAGGTGGGAATACCGAGCAGCCCTTTAGGCTTTCTACTCCGTGGCAGACTTGCTCACCAGCGCCGCTACTTTGTTCCCTTAGCGATGATTGTCGGCTCAAGAAAACGTACTACCTGCTCTCGAACACCGCAGGGGATGTCTAAGGCGGATAATGCCGTACCAGCAGGAGCCCGTCTAGTCCCTTGCTTCGGTTCCGAGCGGCCGCCGTTCAGCGCAGCCATGGGTGAACCCCGCGGGATTGCGCGCCTCTTGTCCTTGGCCTCGGACGTCCTGGTCTTCCGACCACTTTGGTCGTTCTCTTACACAGCAAATTCCAGCCACCGCTTGATCAGGTGCCGCACACGCCGATCAACGCTGCGCCGCGCGAGCCTTGGCCATGCTTGGCACGAGCAGGCTTGGGTCTAGCCGGTGGTCGAACCAGTTCAATCCCCAATGCAAGTTGGGACCGGTAGCACGCCCGGTTGCCCCGACTTCACCAAGGCTTTGCCCCTTCTGAACCGCCTCGCCTATGCGGACCAAAATTCGCCTGAGATGAACGTAGGTACTGGAAATGCCATGCCCGTGATCGAGAATCACGGTGCCGCCGGAGAAGAACAGATCCTCGGCGGCAAAGCTGACTACCCCATCGGCCGGGGCGCGAACCGGCGTGCCCGCCGGGGCAGCGATATCGACCCCCGTGTGCGCGCTACGCGGCTTGCCGTTGAGAATACGTTGACTGCCATAAACCCCCGTGATCGTTCCAATGACCGGCCAAATCCACTCACCATCGAAATCGGTGCGAGCGCTGTCTTTGAGCCGTGCCCGTCGAATCTGCGCCCCGTCGCGGCGGATCCGCGCCAGCTCCGCCTGGTCCGGGGTCACTTCCCGTGGCGGCAGGCCGTTGATCCGCTGAACGCGGTAGTGGCGCTGATGTATCGTAAGGCGACGCTGCAACACGCTCGTGTCCGCATAACGGATCTCAAGCAGCAGGTGCTCGCGCGCATTGCGGCCGAAGCCGATGACGAACACGCCGTCGGGCGATACTCTGACAGCGCGTCCATCGAAACGCACCTGCGCTCCAGGTATGGTATGGCCGATCAGCATCCCGCCCTGGATAGCCTGGCCGCTGAGATGGAGGCGCTCATCCGCTAGCACGCTGCTAGTAGAGAGCAAAAGCAAAGTCAACTGGCCTATTAGCCGCCACACCCTTCGCATGTCCTTTATTCCAACGGCGATGTCCCCACCCCAAGAATGCACGCCCCAAGCAGCAATCGGCGCGGCTCACCCCTGAATCCGGCGCTTGCGAATACCCATCATCACGGTGGACAAACAATAGAGCGCCGCGCTCAACAGAACGATAGTCGCGCCGGAAGGCAGGTCAGGCCCATAGGACAGCCCCAATCCGGAAAGCGTGACCGCAGCGGCCAAGACCGTCGCGAGGAGCATCATCGCGCTCAGTGAGCGTACCCATTGGCCGGCTATGGCCGCCGGCAACGACACCAGCGCGATCACTAGAATCAGGCCAACCACTTGGATCAATAGGACCAGGGTCAGCGCCACCATGCAGAGCAGCAGAAGGTAGAATTGCGTCACCCCGACCCCGCGCAGGCGCGCGAACTGCTCATCAAAACAAACCGCCTGGAACTGGCGGTGGAATACCGCGATCAGGGCGAGGATGACTGCATCCAGCGCGGCCATCAGCAACAGATCATCGCGCGTGATCAACAGGATATTGCCGAATAGAAAACTCATCAGGTCGACGTTGTAGCCGGGCGTAAGCGAGATGAAAAGAATGCCGATAGCCATGCCGCCGGCCCAGAATGCGCCGATGAGCATATCCTCCTGCTGACGCCAGCGCAGGCTCACCCAACCGATCACTAACGCCGCCACTACGGCCGCCACTAACGCACCGCCAAACGGCGGCCAACCGAAATAGTAGGCGATACCGACGCCGCCCAGCACGGCATGCGCGATGCCTCCGACCAGGTAGCTGATACGCTTGACCACGACGTAAGGGCCAATCACGCCGCAGCCGAGGCTCGCCAGCAGGCCGCCCATGAGCGCATTCTGCAGGAAGGCGAATTCCATGAGCGCATGGAAGAACTCCATCACGTCAACCATGCCCTTCGTGCTGGATAAAACGTATGGGACGGCCGTAGAGGCGTTCGATGGTCTCGGCGGTGAGCGGCTCGGTGGTATGACAGACGAGCTCGCGACTAAGGCATGCGACCCGGGTCACGTACTCGGAGACGAAGGCGATGTCGTGGGTGACGACGACAATGGTCATGCGGCGATTGAGATCCTTGAGCAATTCGAATAGATCCCGCTCCGCGCGGGGGTCCAGGTTCGCGGTTGGCTCATCGAGCAGCAGGATCTCGGGTTCGGTGGCGAGCGCTCGGGCGATCAACACCCTCTGAAACTGCCCTCCGGAGAGCTGACCGATCGGCCTCTCGGCAAGCTCCGCCAAACCCACTTCGTGCAAAGTGCTCATGGCGATTGCTCGGTCGCCATGGCGGTAACCAAACAAGGGTGGGCTTTGTCCCAGCCGCCCCATCAGCACCACCCCACGCACGGAGATGGGGAAGTCGCGCGCGAACTCCACATACTGCGGCACGTAGCCCACCCGGCGGCGGGCACGCAGTGGGTCGGCACCCAATACCCGCACCTGCCCCCTAATTGGCGCCAGCAGGCCCAGGA
>JAKDMK010000550.1 GCA_030452365.1 Nitrococcus sp. | reverse complement strand
GCGGCACACTGATGTTTGAGGCGATAGCTCTCGCCGGCGATCGGTACGATGCGCGCGTGATGTAGCAAACGATCCAGCAGTGCGGCGGTCAGCGTGGCATCCTGGGCAAAGGTGGCATCCCATTGGCCGAACGGCAAATTACTGGTAACAATCGAACTGCCCTTCTCATAGCAGGCCGCACACCGCACATACGATTCCGTTGCGAAATACCGCTGCCTCATCCCTTATGTAGAAGCCGGTGGCGCCGGCGTTGTCGGGAAGGGCGTTTGGGGCACCACCTTCGTTTCCTGCGGATTAACGAACTGAATGCCCCATTCGCGGAAGCGCTGCAGAATCCGCCGGTTGAAATCGCGCTGCACCGGCCAGCGGCCCGTATCCGAGGTAAGGATTTGCCCAAGGATGGTAATCATCGAGCCATCGACCTGATCCACGCCCCAAATGTCCGGGTCGTCCAGAATCAGATTGGTCAATTGCGGGTCGTCCCGCATATCCTGGCACACACTCCGAATCGCGGCGAACACCTTATCGACGTCCGAATCGGCCCTGACACTGACGCTGATGAAAGCATTGCCGATGCCGCGGTTGACGTTGGTGACGGTGGAGACAGAGCTGAAGGGCACGATGTGCAATGCGCCATCGGGAGCGCGCAGCCAGACGGTACGGATCGACAGGCGTTCGACCGCGCCCGAGACACCCGCAACCGTAATGAAGTCTCCTACCTGGATAGCGTTTTCCATCAACAGGAACAGACCGGTGATGAGATCCTGCACCAGTTTTTGAGAACCGAAGCCTATTGCGACGCCAATGATGCCGGCCCCCGCCAGCAGGGGTGTGATGCTGATGCCCAACTCACGCAGTGCGGCGAATAAAACGATTACTCCGATGACGAAAAGCAGCGTGGCGCGCAATATGGGTATCAAGGTGTTCAGCCGCGCGGCCCGGGAAGCGTAACCGGCCTCGGTCCAGTACTCCAGACGGTGGCGTATCGCCGCGTTGAGCACTTCCCATGCGACGACCGCCAATGCGCACGTGACCGCAATCGTGGCGAGCGCGGAGGCCAGATGGCGGCCCACCGATCCGCGTTCGAACCACGAGAGCGCATCCACCCCCCTGACCTGCAGTAATACGATAAAGGCGGCGATGGCGATGAGGCAAGCAGCCGCGTAATGCGTCAGAGTGTGATAGACGCTTTTCGCGCCCGCCTCCGGAGGGATATGCCCCGGCCGCCCCGCCTGCTCGGGCGCATTTTCGCGATCGGCGATGAAAACACGGTCGATGGCGCCCAAAACGAAAATGGACACCAGGCTGACACCGACGATGGCAACCGCCGACCACGCAAAGACATAGGGCATGCGCTGAAAACTGCTTCCCCCCTCCATCGACCACAGCAGCCACATCGCCAGTATCCCGACGGTTGCGATAAAGGGCCAGATATCGGCAAGCATCCCGCGCAACCCGAACGACCCCCGGCGGTTCCTCCCCTTTCCGCGTATCGCCGCCGCGGTCGCTTTACGGCTGCGGAAGACCATGATCAGCAGCATGACATGGACCGCCATCCCCACCAGCGTGGAAAGCGCCTGGCGAGTATTGGGGCGTCCTCCCGTCTGCAGCGAGATATCGGCGAGCGCGGTGCCGAACATCGCCAGGATGACTATCCGCCGTATCCAGCGATTCAGATAACTCGCCGCGGCGTCGCTGATGTGCATCAGCCGCAGACCCTGCCCGAGTGGAGACGCCATGAGATGAACCACGCTCAGCACGATGCGCGTGATCGAATAAGCCTCGATGATCGGCATCGTCGCGCTGTAAAATATTGTGCTCTGCCCGCCGTATGCATCCAGCAGCACCGTGGCCACCCCCAAAAAAGCGGCCAGTGGAATCACTTCGAGCAGCCAGTGCATCAGCGCGAGTGGAAAACGGCGTAGCAGGCTCCAGTGGCGATCCACGGCCGCCTGGGGTTCGGCCGCAAGATTCGCTGCCTGCGCCGCCTTGCGGGCCGCTTCTTCCTTATCCCGATCGATCGCGGCCTGACGCGCCGCCGCCCTTTGCTCGATCAGTCTGCGAGGCCGCGCAAGCACGCG
>JAKDMK010000549.1 GCA_030452365.1 Nitrococcus sp. | reverse complement strand
CATGCGCAGCGTGCGCTGGCACTCCGTGGCGCGTTAGATGGGCGACGATTCCGGCAGCGGGGAGATCACCCAATCCTTGCCCGCCTCCCTTGCGGCGCAAAGCAAGGACGCGCACTTCCTGTGCCGAGCGCAGCAACGGCAATGCATCATGCAGCGCGCGGGTAGCCTCGCGGCTGGCATTCCATGCCACCAATACCCGTCTGCCGATCGGCTGCAGACGCCAGGCATGGGGTACGGCCAGCACCGGGCGACCCGACGTGACAGCCACTTGCCCCGGGAAATCGTCCGCAAGTCCCATCTCTGAGTGATTCGGGTCAGGCTGCCCGATCACCGCGACATCGGCATAACGGGCGTGCAGTGCCACCGTTTCGGCGACGGCGGCTGGGCTCTCCGGCTCCACGGCTTGCCACTCGCCGCTCACCCCATCGCCGGCGGTACGCTCCTCGAAGACTCTGCGCAGCCGCTTGCCGCGCTCCTGTGCGGCCTCCAATTGACGGGTTATGTTGTCCTGCGGGTTAAAATCCATGGAGAAAGTGGAGAACTCAGGCACATGCACGTGCGAGGTCACGGCAAGCCCGATCAGGTGTGCATCGCTTCGTTTAGCAAGCTCAATGGCCAGGCCGAGACACTGCTCACTCTCATCCACAAATACCAGGATGTCCTGAAAGCTCATGGCTAGTTCTCCTTGGTCGTCGCCGAACGACGCGGAGTGTTGCCGCTGACCCTACCCACGGTCATTCGCGCTCGGCAACCGTATTCGGTATATTTACGTTTACGCAAACGTCAGCTATCAATCTACAACCAAGCCAACGAAGGAGCCATAGGAATTTGGTGAACGGCACGACCTATACCATCGGTGAGCTGGCACACGGAGAGGAATGCCGGCTCCCGCGCTACGTCGAAATCCTGAACGAGAAACGCCAGATGCTGCTGCATCGGCTCCAGGACGTGGACGATGCGCTCGCCGTGCTCGAGGATTCCGAACGACGCTGTCGGGCGATTCTCGAGCAGAGAATACCGGCGGCTCGACCGCGGCGATCGGTGGGTGACGGGTGGTGGGTGACGGGTGACAGGTGACAGGTGACGGGTGAAAAGCGCCGCGGGGCGCGCTGTTCGATCTTTGAACAATGCAGCACCCCTCTTACTAATTCAAAAGATGGGATGGGTTTCGGCCAACGCCTGCCTGTGCGTGGCCGCACGCAGACAGACCGGATTGACGGAATTCGGAAATTTTTAGAAGTTTCCCACAGTTGAAGATACCGCGATGGAGCTGCCCAGCCTGAACTTCGCCCTCGGCGAGGAGCTCGATATCCTGCGCAGCGCCGTGCGGGAGTTCGCCGCGAACGAGATTGCGCCACGCGCCGCGGCAATCGATCAGAGCAACACCTTCCCGCGCGCTCTGTGGCCCAAGCTCGGTGAGCTCGGCCTGCTCGGCATCACCGTGGAGGAGGAGTATGGCGGCAGCGCCATGGGCTATCTGGCGCAGATTATTGCCATGGAAGAGATCAGCCGCGCCTCGGCCTCGGTGGGCCTCTCCTATGCCGCTCACTCCAATCTCTGCGTGAACCAGATTCGCCGCCACGGCACGCAAGCGCAAAAGCAGGCCTATCTGCCCAAGCTATTGAGCGGCGAGCACGTGGGCGCGCTCGCGATGAGCGAGCCTGGCGCCGGCTCCGATGTCGTTGCCATGCGACTGCGCGCTGACAAGCAAGGGAATCGCTACCGGCTCAACGGCAGCAAGATGTGGATCACCAACGGCCCGGAGGCGGACACCTTGGTGGTTTACGCCAAGACCAATCCCGCGGCCGACGCCAAGGGCATCACCGCGTTTATTGTAGAGCGCGGTTATGAGGGCTTTGCCACGGCGCAGAAGCTCGACAAGCTCGGCATGCGCGGCTCCGATACCTGTGAGCTGGTGTTCAAAGACTGCGAGGTTCCGCGGGAGAACGTGCTGGGCGAGGAGAACGCGGGCGGCGGGGTGCTGATGAGCGGGCTCGACTACGAACGGGCGGTGCTCGCCGCCGGTCCCCTTGGCATCATGCAGGCTTGTCTGGACGCAGCCTTGCCTTATAGCCATGAACGC
>JAKDMK010000137.1 GCA_030452365.1 Nitrococcus sp. | reverse complement strand
CATAATTCGTCACATCGCCAAAAAGGTTAGGATAAAGGTTGTGGTCAACTGTGTCGAGTATACCCCTCAAAACATTACCTGATTACGCACGAGTCACAGCTATAGTTAGCGCTTTCTGGTATAATATAACAAATTGAACAGTATAGGATTATCAATCATGGCGCGCAATCCGATTCAGTTTCAGCGCGGTCTTTCATTGCCGGCCTTCCTGGGTTGCTACGGCACTGAAGCACAGTGCCGCGATGCTGTGTTTACAATGCGCTGGCCGGATGGCTTTGTTTGTGGCAAATGCGGCAACACCACGTACTGTACTTTGACGCGTGGCGTTTTCCAGTGCCACCACTGTCATCATCAAACGTCGCTGACGGCAGGAACCATTTTTCAAGATACAAAATTGCCATTGTGTACCTGGTTTCTGGCGATTTATCTGCTGACCCAGCGCAAGCAAAGCATATCCGCATTACAGCTATCGCGCGATCTGGGTGTAAGCTATAACACTGCTTGGCAACTCAAGCACAAGATTCTACAAGTCATGTACGAGCGTTGCGGCTGCGAACGCTTGTCCGGGCGCATCGAAATCGATGACGCCTATCTGGGCGGTGAGCGTCCGGGTAAGCGCGGCCGCGGCGTAGCAGGCAACGTTCCTTTTGTCGCCGCCGTTGAAACCACCAATGATGGACGCCCGCGCAAAGCCGAGTTTCGCCGCGTCAGCGGCTTCACACGAGCGGCGATCGAAGCCTATGCCAAGGCCGCTGTCGCACCAGCAAGCCATATTGTCAGCGACGGCCTGAATCGCTTCCGGGTATTTGACCCGCCGAATTATACTCATGAACGCATTATCAGCGGCGGCGGTCGCGCGAGTGTTGAAAATCCGACGTTCAATTGGGTCAACACGATGCTGGGCAACGTCAAAAATGCAATTGTCGGCAATCTGCATGCCGTTCGTAGCAAGCATGTACCGCGTTATCTCGCCGAATATGAATACCGCTTCAATAGAAGATTCAATCTGCCAGCGATGATCGAGCGTTTCATGTATGTGGCGTTACGCACCGCGCCCATGCCCTATCGTTTGCTAACCATGGCTGAGTCTTATGCGTAATCAGGAAAAGCTATTTTCATAGGATCGGGTCACTCGGAACCGGGCTTGTCCAACAAACGGTTCAGATCGCGGCTCGAAGACTCGCGCGATCTAACCTTATTCGTTAGATGCGGCCTTCACGATACTCCCCATTCAGAGCCTCCAACTGAGCAAGGCATTTGGCGTGGTTGGTCTTAGCCAACTGCACACACTTCTGGCTGTGCCAGAAGACGTTCTGTGTTTCCCAGCCAAGAAATGCAATCAGCCGCAGACAGTCGATGCCGATTTTCGGTAGGCCACTTACTTCGAGGCTCCACCCCTTTGGAGTGAAGTGGATAAAGTCTTTTCGAAGGGCGTTAAGTTTCCGAATACTGCGTCCTTCGGAACCCTTTGGCACAAATGGCGTGTTTCCACCGATGGCACCTGTTTCTTTGCTCTTTACCTTCTTATATAGCCCAAGATATGTGTCCAATTCCTTCTTGGGATATTTGCCGTCGCTCTCATGCGCCTCCATCCATGCGACGAAACACCTGGAGCTCAATGCGAGAAGCCCGTTGCCATGGCGAAGCGACAACACCATGAAGCCTTGAACGGCGTTGTGTAGTGAAAGTACAATCCAACGCCAAGCGTAAATGTCGTCAGCCTCTTCGTCAGTTCGCATGTACATAGAAGCAGCTAACGCCTGAGCTCAGCCGCCGGCAGCCCGCGTAGCGGGATGACGGTCGGCTGCGGCGAAATGTTAGGTGCGTGTACGCCGCTGCACCACAATTCGTTGCGTGATACGACGATTGATCTTGCGCTTCCACTCGCGCTGCTTGGGCGAGAGCTTGCGCTTGAGGCGAGTTGCAACCAGAAAGCTGTACTCCGAATCATAGATGAAGCCAAGTTTTCGTCCGTACTCGATCACGTCGAGGCTGGCATTTGCGTATTGGTCTTTGGCAATGCGCTTTAGCCCGACAAACAGCGTGCCCGTATCAATGCCAATGAACCGATTGATGCACACGTTACCAACGTATGTTGACTGGCCGGTGATGCGGTTGCTTATGTAGCAATGCTCTTTGATCTCCTGGCCGCAAGGGCAGTTATCGAAGTCTTCGGTAATTTCGACCGCGACAAGTTTCCATTCTGTGCAGGCACCGTCGAAGCGGTCTGAATGCGAAAGCGGGAGAATGTGTGCTTTTAGCTTTTCAAAGTTGTGTTCCACGACGCCCTCCCACACGCACCTAACGCTTGAGGTAACCGGCACGAGGCCCATCGGGCCGAGTGTCCGAGTTGACCGATTTGTTAGCCGAATTAGTGCATAAATTATTACCTAAAGCTGGTTAAAATGGATATACTCACAGTGACCAATCATGATAGATGCTTTATCAATTGGTGTCTTATTGCCAGTTTTTGCTGTCGTTAGCATATAAACTAGTTTGCCAGAATTATCTTTATAAAATGTGTAGACATCGACATTTGATGTCGGATAGACAACAAGAAGTGAAAACTCATGCTTCGCTCGGCTAAGAAGTACAACGCTAGCGCCGGCGTCTCGTGTTGAAAATATCTGATGGCGGGAATCAATCCACATAATGTTGTATTCATTTGCTCCAAGCTTTACAAGCTTGGTCAGCCCGCCAGAAATCTTATCATTTTCCCACCCGCTACTGGACGGGCTAACCATACCTGTCGCTGGAAAGTAGGCCTTACCATGCAGGCCCGAACAGGACGCGATGTCTGCGGCATGGGCCGCCGAAACCCCGACCGATAACAGTACAAGTATTGCAAGTATCTTCATATTGTCCCCTCGCCGCGGCCCAACGCTTGAGCTCAGCCGCCGACAGCCCGCGCAGCGGGATGACGGTCGGCTGCAGCAAATTGTTCGGCGACGTTGCGCTCACAGTTTGTAGAACGCCTCCCGATCGATCTCTAGGGAGTCCAACCTGTCTAGCCATAGCCTCACGAATCGCTCGGGTACGTGAAGAATTATGGATGTCGATCCGTTGCTGAGCTGCTTCACGGAGTAGTCCGTAGTGCACGCACCAAGCAGACGAAGTTGCCTAGGCTTTTCTTCGTCGATCTTCGCCAGTGCGGCCTTGTTCCACGGCAGGAGGTGCTGCGCTTTTTTTCCCCTCTCAAGCCAAACGGGGACGTTTGTGAAATTGAGTCGGCGCAACGCGTATGCGACCAAGGCGAAAGCAACGTCATCGCTGTCCACAAGTGACGGCATCGCGTACTCGATGTCGCTCAGAGTCCGGCCGTTATTCATGACAACCATAAGGTGAACGCGGCCGATGCCATCCGACGTCACACTGAACTCCGTGTCATCGATCCAGGTCCGTAGCCCAAGGTCATATCGCTCGAAGCCAGCTCGCAGCAGTGCATCCATCGTGTCGATCACAGAGGCTCTCCCAAAGTCACCGAACTAGAAGTCGACGCCACATGTGGTGTCTGGTCATACACTAAATTTGGCGTGTAACCCGACAGATGGCAGGGTAACATATTGATTATTCAATAACACAGCCTGTTTATACGCCACGTATACGGGGTAGCAATACCCCATGGAGCATTGGCCCCGGTTTCTCGATCAACTGCGCAATCGTATCCGGCTCAAGCACAACAGCATCCGTGCCGAGCAGGCGTATACGGACTGCGTGCGGCGGTTGACCCTCTATCACGACAAGCGGCACCTGCGACATGGCTGCGCAGGAGGTGGAGGCGTTTTTGACCCCCGTTGCCGCGGCAGGATGATGTAGCGAAAGTGGACCCCGGCCTGCGCCGGGGTGACGAAACACTGGACGCCGGCACCCGGATCGGTGTTCTGGGTAGGCGTCACCGGTGCGAGCAATAATCCAGCACCTCCCCATGCCAACGTAGCCAGGACCAGACCGCTTCCCCACCATTTTTGTCGGCATTGAAGTCATGGGAGACTAATTCAAATACATTACGATAGAGCAATCAGAGTGTTCCGGGAGTGGCCGTGAGCGAACCTTGCATACTGGCTTTTGATACGACGACCGATGCCTGCTCCGCGGCGCTCTCGACGGCTGGTCGCGTGCTCAGCCGCTATGAGGTCATTCCGCGCGGCCACGCCCAGCGGCTGCTGCCCATGCTTGATGAGCTTCTGGGGCAGGCCGGGCTGCGGGTAAGTGATCTGGACGCCATTGCCTATTGTCGTGGGCCAGGCTCGTTCACCGGCAGTCGCATCGCGGTGGGTAGCGCCCAGGGGCTCGCCTACGGGGCCAACCGGCCTGTGATCCCGGTTTCGACCTTGGCGTGCATCGCGCAAGGAGTTTATCGCGAGCAAGGAGGCGAGACGGTGCTCGCGGCAATCGATGCGCGCATGGACCAGGTCTATTGGGGTGCCTACCGAGTCAGCCGGCAAGGCATCATGGTCGCCATGGACGATGAGGTTGTCGTATCACCGGATGCGGCGCCCGTACCGCCAATGACCGGCTCATGGTACGGGGTTGGGACAGGCTGGGGCGCCTATCAGGCGCGTCTCATGGCGCGCTGCGACAAGCCGCCCGCCGCCATTGACGGTGAGCGTTTGCCGCAGGCCAGCGACTGCCTGACCATCGCGCTTGCTGCTTATCGCGAGGGTGCCACGGACGATGCCAGTCGCGCATTACCCGTTTATCTTCGCAACCGCGTGACCTAACCCGGCCGGTGAATGTCAACAGGCTCTTGCGTGCGCGCCGATTCCCGCTGCGATATGATGCACGGTTTGCGGTGCATCGCTCGGGTGGCTGCTCAAGGTGTTCACGGCCTATCGCAGACCGCATCGGTCGGCGAGCTGTGCTCCAAGCTCAGGGGGTCATTGCAGTCATGGGTGGCTCGACATCCGACTGCCGTGTCATCAGGCTGTGATCGACGTCTGAGCACCAGTGACGGCGGAGTGATTATGGCGAACATCTTTGCGCAGATCATCAACGGTGAATTGCCCGCCGATATCGTCTACCGAGACGATCAGGTGACTGCCTTCCGGGATATCAGCCCGAAGGCGCCCGTCCACATCCTCATCGTTCCCAACAAGGTGATCCCCACGGTCAATGACATTGAAGATACGGACGAGAGGCTGATTGGCCATATGTTCCTCATCGCCCGGAATCTGGCCAGGAAGGAAGGGATCGCCGTTGACGGCTACCGATTATTGATTAATTGCAATCGGCACGGCGGGCAGGAAGTCTATCATCTACATCTGCATCTGATGGGCGGCCGGCCTATGGGTCCGATGGTCGTTAATTGAGCGAGGACGCCCGCGTTTGGGAAGGGCGCGTGGGCATGTCTATAGCGCGCGCCCGACCCGCGTCCCCATGCCGCGGCCAGGCTGACGGTCCCGCAGCGCCATGAGTAAGCCACACCGCGATGAGTAAGCTATCAGCAGGCGCCGCGGCCGCGAAGAGAAGGCCGCGCGCAGCAGGGTTTGCGGCGGTTCGGCTGTGCTGCCTCGGCTATTGTCTGCTGGCGCTGCTTTTCGCGACCGCGACCGCGACCGCGACCGCGACCGCGGCAGCGCCGTTGCGTGTCTTTGTCAGCATCCTTCCGGTGAAGACTTTCGTGGAGCGAATCGGCGGCGACCGAGTGCAGGTTGCGGCTATGGTTCAGCCCGGCAGCAATCCGCATACCTATGAGCCCACCCCACGCCAGGTGGCCGCCTTGTCTGATACCGAGCTGTACTTTCGTATCGGGGTGCCGTTTGAGCAAAGCTGGATGGATCGTATCCGCAGCATGAACCCCGAGATGAAGGTGATTGATCTGCGGGCGGGGCTCGCCCAGCGCAACATGAGGAATCATGATCACCCCGCCGATGCGAATCACGCGCATGCGAGCCAGGATTTTCACATCTGGACAAACCCACGCCTGGTAATCTCAATGGCCGCGCACATACGCGACGCGCTCACGCGAGCGGATCCGGCCGGTGCGGCCGAGTACGCGGCGAACTACCAAGCGTTTGCCGCGGACCTGCGCGCGCTTGACGGCGAAATTCGAAGCCTGTTTGCGGGATTGGACAACCGGCGCTTTCTCGTGTTTCACCCGGCCTGGGGCTATTTCGCTGACGCATACGGCTTGGAGCAGATTGCCATCGAGGTCGAGGGCAAACCGCCGGGTGCGGCGAGTCTGGCGCGTCTGATCGAGCGCGCCAAGCGCGAGGATATCCATACGATTTTCGTTCAGCGCCAGTTTAGCGCGGCCCCCGCATTGGCAGTGGCGCGCGCTATAGACGCGCGGGTTGTACGAGTGGATCCGCTGGCCGAGAACTATACGGCGAGCCTGCGCCAGTTTGCCCGATCCTTGCGGGAGGCGATGCGGTGATACCCCAGCGCGTGATCGAGCTCGAGGGAGTCTCCGCGGGGTACGGAGGGCCGATCGTATTGCAGGACGTAACCCTCGATGTCGGCGCGGGTGAATTCTTGGGATTGGTTGGTCCTAACGGCGGCGGCAAGAGCACGCTGCTCAAGGTGATCCTGGGCCTGCTGGCGCC
>JAKDMK010000548.1 GCA_030452365.1 Nitrococcus sp. | reverse complement strand
GCCTGAGAGCGCCTCGGCGCTCAAACGCATGCTGTACCTGGATTGGCAACAAACCTTGGCCGACAACGATCTGCGCAAGGTCCGATATGCCTGCGAGCTGGCCGGAGTGGATGTAGCCTTTCCCCTGCTGGATGAAGACGTCGCGGCCCATGCCGCGGCAGTTCCCTCCGCGCAATTGCTCAGCGCAAAGGAACTGCGCCTCTATTACAAGCAAGCCATGCAGGGCTTTCTGCCGGAGCTAACGCTGCGTAAGGAAAAGCACGGCTTTGGCCTGCCGTTCGGACCGTGGATGCGCGAGCACCAACGGTTGCACGAGCTCGCGCGGGACAGCCTGAGCACTTTGGCGCAACGGGGCTATTTCCGCCCCGCGTTTCTAACCGAGGTAGCCCGGCTCCACCGGGAAGATCATGCCGCCTACTATGGCGAGTTGGTCTGGATCCTCATGATATTGGAGCACTGGCTGCGCCAGCACATGAATGGACGGGGGGTCCGTGAGCCGCGCGGGTGATGAACGTAGACCTGCCCGTATGAGCTCGCGGTCAATATCTCGGACAGGAGGTAGAGCACATGGGTGACATCTGCTGCTTCGATAGCTTTTCCAGTGACATGCCGGAGCGCTGGCGGCAGTTCATAGATCAAAATGCCCTCACATTCGACCAAACACTGCCGTGGTTCATTGAGTTTGAACGCCATCTGCTCGGTCCGTCACAACACCTGCACATCTTGGCAGTCGAAGAAGCGGCCGCCGGTCCACTCGCGCTTCTCCCGCTCAGTACAGACCGTATCGCACTCGCGGGTCCCATCTCAGTTACTGGGCTTACCGCGTTATCCAACTACTACACCGCTTTCTTCGCACCACTCGCTGTCGCCAATCGCGACCGCGGAATCGCGCAAGCGCTCGTGCAGGGGATTTCGGAGCTGGATGCAGATAACGCGGTCATTGATATAAATCCGCTGGCCAGTGATTCACGCATGGTTGCGGAGATGGCTTCTGAATGGATGCAGCGAAACTACGAAATAGAACGTTATTTTCGCTTCGGCAACTGGCACCTCAAGCTTGCGGGCCGTACTAGTCAAGAGTACCTCGCCAGCCTCCCCGGCCATGTTAGGTCTACGCTGGTACGAAAGGGAAAGAAAATGCATGCCCGCTCTGACGCGAGCATCCGCATCGTGACCGCTGTGGCCGATGTCCCGGCGGCGATGGATGCCTACGAGGCGGTCTATCTTAGCAGCTGGAAAATAGACGAGCCGCACAAGGAGTTCATTCGTTCCATTGCTACAGAATTCGCGCGGCGGAATTGGTTGCGCCTCGGATTGGTGGAGATTGGCTCGCGGCCCATTGCCGCGCAGATATGGTTCGTCTATCGCGGAACAGCATCGATTTTCAAGTTGGCCTACGACGCCGAGTTCAGAAACATTTCAGCCGGCAGCTTGCTGACCATGACGCTGATGCAACATGTGATTGATGTCGACAAGGTTACGACAGTCGATTACCTATGTGGCGATGACCCTTACAAGCGTGATTGGATGTCCGCGCGGCACGAACGAATTGGCATTCGTGCAGTACGTCGATTCTCATGGCCTGGCGTGCTCAATCGAGTGACGGGCGTCGCACGGCGGATTCTCCCAGACTCTGTCTCCCGCGCGTCGGATTAGCCCCGGCGACGCTTCGGTAGAATCGAGCATAGCTCTCTACCATCGCATCGATTGAGAAATCCGCCACTGCCCTTGCTCTGGCCATCCCACCCATAGCTGCACGTACGGAGTGATCCGAGATCAACCGCTCCATCGCGGCTACCATATCGTCCGGTGCGCCTGGCCGACACAGCAGACCCGTGGTGCCGTCGACTACAAGCTCCGGATTGCCTCCAACTCGATTGGCCACTATGGGTAGGCCGCTCGCCATGGCCTCCAGAATAGCGTTGCTCATCCCCTCCAACCGGCTGGGCAAGACAAAGATATCTGCCGCACTATAGTAATCCGCCACCCGATTACTGGAACCGACCAGAGTGAAGTAATCTGTCAACCCACGCTCCGTAATACGGCGCTCGACCTCACTACGCAGCGGACCATCGCCGACGAAGA
>JAKDMK010000136.1 GCA_030452365.1 Nitrococcus sp. | reverse complement strand
TCCTGGTCACTTGCATCTACCCCTCCGTCGGCTAAATTTTAACCAAACAGCCATGACAAGATTGATATACAATACCAACAACCAATGGACATGGATGTGGGTCGCAAGATGCGTACGCGTTCGATAACGAATCTGACTGCAGCGATTCTGGCTCTGACCGCCACGCAGGCTCTCTGCGCCGGTAATAATGATGCGATGGCGTGGCATTCGCCGATGCACCCTCAGTTCGAGTTGGTTACCCCGCTTTCGAACCAGCTTGATTTTCGCTTCGGCATCAGCCGCTTCGATTCCTTTTCCCCGACGGATCAGCTACAAAGCGCGTTGGCCAACGAGACAACCCCTGTCTTCTCGGCTTCAGCGCTCGTCGACTGGCAGGCGCTGCCAGGGGGCCTGCATCTAACCGGCGGTGCGCTCTATGGTGATCTGGGCTGGTCATATATGCAGCATACGGCTGGTTTCGCAGGCGCCGAGCGCAGCTATCGCTCACTCTCCAGTCGCGCGCTGGACCAAGACCGCAGCTATTTGGATGATGTCAAGCCCTACTTCGGGCTCGGCTGGAATGATCAGTTTGGGCCCGATGGCAACTTTCGCTTGCAGCTCGACTTGGGTTTGGTCTTCCAGAGCGTAGAGCCGGGCAGCAAGGAATCGCTAAGCTCGGATTACCTCGGCAACTCGGGTGCGGATGCTGGGCTCGGGCAGACCTTCCAAAGCTTTCGCTACTCGCCCGTGTTCTCTGCTGGTTTCCGTTATCGATTCTAGCGCTAGGGCCTGTTGACATCCGCCCACGGCGTCGCGGGTGAATGTCAACAGGCCCTCTATGTCCGCATGAGAGCTCACTGGTTCGAAACCGGCTGAAGCGGGGCATGCTGATCGCGGACAGTCGCTTCGGCATACTGTGCAGGATCACCGTTGCGACGAGGGAACAACCGTGACCGAATCCATCTTGGATCTACTGGAGGCCCGCCGCGGTATCGTCTGCGCCGTTGGCGCCGGTGGCAAGAAGACCACTCTCTATCGTCTCGCCGCGGCGCATCCCGGGAAGGTCGGAATAACCACCACGGTGTTTATGGCGGCGTTCCCGGAGGAGCTTCAAGCGGCGCGCGTTGTCGTCCCCCAGGCAGAGCTTGCGGCGGCGGTCGTTGCGAGTGCGCGCGAAAATCGTCAGGTGGTATTCGCCTGCCCCTCCGAGAAGAAAGAGCGCCTTGGTGGCTTAGCGGGAGATTCTGTCCAGCCGCTGCACCAGGGCGGCGGATTCGATCTGACTCTAGTCAAAGCCGACGGGGCCAGGATGCGGCAGATCAAGGCGCCAGCGGCGCAGGAGCCGAATATTCCGGTGGGCGCCGATGTAGTACTGTTCCTCGTTTCCGCCAGGGCAAT
Organism: Nitrococcus sp.; assembly: GCA_030452365.1. Classification (GTDB taxonomy): domain Bacteria; phylum Pseudomonadota; class Gammaproteobacteria; order Nitrococcales; family Nitrococcaceae; genus Nitrococcus. The sequence continues at coordinate 5,170 of JAKDMK010000136.1, read as the reverse complement.
CGGCCAACCACTCGACGAGGCGGTCGCACACCGCGTTGAGTGCTTGGAGAGTGTCACCGGCGCACACCGTGGTGAACCGATCGAGCCGCGCCATGTGGCACGGCTGCTGACCGCCACAGCCGGGGCGCGGCAGAATGTGGGAGACGCCCTTTTGATCCCGATCATCAATCAAGTCGACACCCCGGAGCGGCGGCATCAAGCCCGGGCGGTAGCCGAGCAAGCCTTGGCCGAGGGTGATTTTCTGGACCGCATCGTGCTCACCTCCATGCATATGGCCGATCCCGTCGTAGATGTCATTCGGCGCACCTGAGCCAGCCGCCGCTCGCCTGTGCTAGGCTGTGATTCTGTGCGGGCGCACTGCTGCTGAGCGCTGCCTCTATCTCTGCACGCCGCAGAATGGGACTAACGTCGAGCGGTTGCGGCTCGTCTTCAAACCGAGCATCGCACTGGCAAAGGCATGTACTAATGCCAGAACGCCGCCGCGGTCCTCGCGGGCCAGCAAGCCGTGGCAAATGCGCTGCACTGCAGAGGCGCTAGCGGGCGTAAGCCGCGATTGAGATTGAGCGCGGAGGCAAGAGCATGGGCGGTGATTACCCGCTCAGTGGCATCACCGGCGTGATTTTAGCCGGCGGTCGGGCGACCCGCATGGGTGGCGTGGATAAGGGTTGGGTAACGCTAGATGGACGACCGTTGGTAGCCCATGTGCTGGCCGCGTTGCGACCGCAAGTTGCAACAGTGCTGATCAACGCCAATCGCAATCTCGATTCTTATGCCGAGCTGGGCTGTCGAGTCATAACCGACGCTCAGCAAGGCTATCCGGGGCCGCTCGCCGGGCTCGCGGCGGCTCTTGCGCAAGCCGAGACCCCCTGGGTGCTCACGGCCCCATGTGACGGTCCGCTTGTGACCACGGATCTCGGGCCGCGTCTGTACCACGCGCTTATGAGCGCCGGTGCGGAGGTGGCAACCGTACGCGATAGCGAGCGGTTGCACCCGGTATACGCCCTAGTACCCACATGGCTACGCGAGAGCGTGCAGGATTATCTGGCGGCGGGTGAGCGCAAGCTCATCGGCTGGCTGCAGACTCGGCGGCTGGCGATTGCCGATTTCTCGGATCAAAATGGAAATTTTATAAACCTGAATACCATCGAGGAGCGTGACGCCCTGGCCCTGCGGCTGGCCGGCTATCACGCCCAAATCGGGAGGAAGGCATGAGTACGACAGCAGGCGGCATGGAGTCACACAAGGGCTGCGGTCATGACGCCCCGTCCATGTCGGTGGATGAGGCACGGCGCCGGGTTTATGCGGCATTGCAACCCCAGCAGTTGGTGCTGCGTCTGCCGATCAGGGATGCGCTGGATCGGGTGCTCGCCGTGGACATTCGCTCGCCAATCGATGTTCCCGGCCACGCCAATTCGGCCATGGACGGCTATGCGCTGCGCGCGGGTGACCTTCAGGCTAACCGATCCGCCCCCCTGTCGCTGATCGGTAAAGCGCTTGCCGGTCATCCATTCGAGGGTGAGGTCGGTGCCGGGGAGTGCGTGCGCATCATGACCGGTGGAATGCTGCCGGCGGGTGCCGATACCGTCGTGATGCAGGAGCGGGTGCGCTGCGAGGCGGACCGCGTGTGGTTCGATGGCGATCACCGAGTGGGCGAGAACGTCCGGCCGGCCGGCGAGGACCTCGCCAAGGGGGCGACTATCCTGCACCGCGGCCAGCGTCTGATGCCTGCCGACCTCGGACTGCTTGCCGAGATAGGGCAGGCTGAAGTAGCGGTGCATCGCCGCCTGCGGGTCGCCTTCTTTTCCACCGGGGATGAGCTGCGCGGCGTGGGTGAACCCTTGCGTCCGGGCCAGATCTATGACAGCAATCGCTACACGCTCCATGGCATGCTGCAGCGGCTCGGCGTTGAGATACTGGATTTAGGAGTGGTTCGAGATGACCGCGCGGCGCTGACCCAAGCATTGGATGGCGCAAGCGAGAGTGCCGATGTCGTCATCACCTCGGGTGGTGTCTCTGTCGGCGAGGCGGATTATATTACCGAGTTGCTCGCGGCACGAGGAGCCATCGAGTTCTGGACCATCAACATCAAGCCGGGCCGGCCACTCGCATTTGGCCGTCTGGGCGATGCCGCATTCTTCGGCCTACCGGGCAACCCAGTCTCGGCTATGGTCACTTTCTACCAGGTAGTCCAGCCGGCATTGATCTACCTGGAGGGCGAAGCCCCCGCTGCCCCTATGCGCGTGACCGCCCGCTGTGCTAGCCCGCTGCGAAAGAACGGCCGGCGGCGGGAATACCAACGGGGCATTCTTGCTACCGCTGCCGACGGCACGCTCGAGGTACGCAGCACGGGCGCCCAGGGCTCGGGTATTCTGCGCTCCATGAGCGAGGCCAACTGCTTCATCGTGCTGGCCGAGGAGTGCGGCGATGTCGCGAACGGCGAGTGGGTCACCGTGGAGCCATTTGCCGGCCTCATATGACTGATGCCACCGGCGTCCATTCGGGGCATCTCGTCCTGACGGCGCGTGGGCCCGGCCCGCGACCGGCCGTTGAACACGGAGGTGGGTGGGTGGCAGGGCGGCAGTGTCGAGGTGGACCTGCACGCGCAGCAAGATGTTGGAAGCGCCGAGCGCCGGAGATACTTACAGTTGGTTCATACCTTTGCGGCACTGGCGATTTCGCTCGCCGTCGGTCTTCTGATCGGACTCGAACGAGGCTGGGAGCAGCGCGACGAGGAAGAAGGCCAGCGTGTTGCAGGCATTCGAACGTTCATGCTCATTGGTTTGTTGGGCGGTATCACGGCTCTGCTGGCTGCGCATTATGGCGGCATTATTCTGGGCTTCGGCATCCTCGGCGTTGCGATGATCAGCAGCACAGCCTATTTCGTCACTACCCAGACGAGCCACCAATACGGGATCACCAGCCAGGGCGCCTTTATGGCCACCTATGCCCTGGGCGCGGCTGCCGCCTCCGGATACCCGGAAGCTGCGGCCGCCGCCGCCGTAATGATCGCCATCGTGCTCGGCCTCAAGGAGGAACTGCACGATTGGCTACATCGGCTCGACCGCAACGAGCTGACTGCGGCGCTGCAATTGCTGATGATCTCTATCGTAGTTTTGCCGCTGCTTCCTAACCGTGAATTCGGACCCTTTGATGCGGTCAATCCGTATCGAATCTGGTGGTTCGTAGTCCTGATCGCGGGGATTTCCTTCGTCGGCCACTTCGCCATCCGGATCGCCGGCCCGGGACGCGGGGTTGTGTTGACAGGCGTGCTCGGCGGGCTGGCCTCTTCCACTGCGTTGACACTGAACTTCGCCCGCTTCGGGCGCGGCCGCCCAGCGGCCCACTCGCTGCTGGCAATCGGCATCGTGCTCGCGACCGGGACTGTTTTCCTGCGAGTCGCGGCTTACGTCAATGTGCTCGATCCCGATCTTGGCCGGCGCCTGCTGCTGCCCCTGGGCAGCCTGGCGCTGCTGAGCTATGCCATTGCCGTGTTGGCCTGGTGGAGTGGCCGCGGCACCTTGGTCCCGCCAACGCTGCATCCTAGCAAGCCTTTCCAGCTTCGGGTGGCTCTGCAATTCGGCCTCATCCTGGCCCTGATCACACTGTTGAGCGCAGCCGCGCGGCGGTTTTTCGGTGAGACCGGGATCTACGCCTTGGCAATGGTTTCCGGCCTCTCCGGGGTCGATGCCATCACCTTGTCGCTGATCTACATGGCCGAAGGCTCTTTGAGCAATGCCGTCGCCGCAAAGGCCGTTCTGTTTGCCGCCGCCTCCAACAGCATCATGAAAGCCGTACTGGTCGGCATCCTCTGCGGCGGTTCGCTCGCATGGCGGATCGCCCTATACGCCGCTACCTTGCTGAGCGTCACGGCGGTCTGGATTTGGTCGCTGCCGCGGTTATAACGTAAGCGCATAAACGGACTGACGGACGCGTCGTACTGGTCTCGCACTCGGCTTGGAAAATGCGGGTTGACAACAAATATAAAATGAATATGGTAGTGTGGTTTCGCTGCTCCACATTCTCCGCCCTGCCGAGCAAGCGGACAGGGTCAGGCGCGAGAGGCTTCTCATGGTACGAGCGGTAACCATTGAAGAGTTCGCAGAGGATAGCCAAGCCTTCCAGGGCACCCGCGGAGCGAGCACCAACAATCGCTCGCTCGGCTTCGTCCCGGCTTTTCTGGATACCGACACGGGTGTCGTGTACATTTCGCGCAACCCGAATGGAACGCTCGCACCTTGTCATTGCTTGGATGGTTTACCGGATACCCTGATCGCCGGCCGTGACAGTAAGGGTCGTGTGCAGGCAGTTAAGGGATCGGTAATCGCGGGCTTTGAGCGCAACGGCTGTTTTTTCACTCGCGAACAAGCGGCCCATTTCACGGCAACCGACGAGACCTGAAAGGCGCCAGCCTACCTCCTCCGAGTTCACCCACACACAGCATGTTCTGCGCCGACCGGTTGGACGCAGGTAAGCTTCAATTTGTAAGCGCATGCCTGCTTTGGTCATGACGTCATACTTGATCCTGTGCGCGGCGTTGGTTATTGCCCGCTTACGTCGCTGGGCTCAAATCCAGCCCCGCCGCTAACGGCCGTTTTTGCTGCCGGGAGTCTCGCGCTGGCTGCGTCCCAAGTCGGCTTGAGTCGGCCTCTCCAGGGGCGGTCTGCGGTTACGGCGTCGAATCAAGTTGAGGGTGTACAGGACACCAGGGAGGCAGACCAGGCGCCGCTCCAGGTAGAATTTCCCGGGAAAGTCGGCTATGCCGAGGCCGAGCAGTATCGTCAAAACGCCTTGTCCGGGTGCCACCAACATGATCACGCCCAGAATGACCAGAGTTGCGCCGAGTAGGTTCTTCGCGATCAGCCAAAGCCAGATGATTATCGGCGAGTCGCTGCCACGCCGATGCAGCCGCCGGCGGTAACGGTAGGTGAAATAATCGGCGGGCACAGCAGTCGCTATCCAAGGTACGGCGACCACGCTGATCAACAACATGAGTACGGAGAAACCGATTAGCCAGGGTATGAGCGGTTCTATGAGGTTCAGCAACTGATCGATAGTGGGCACGGGTCGCGTACTCGAAATGGCGGGTTAGGCAGCGGTGATAGCGATCAGATGCCATCTATCGCACGTGTGAGAAGTTAAACAGCCGGCTATCCCGCCGGCCGTTGTAGCA
>JAKDMK010000020.1 GCA_030452365.1 Nitrococcus sp. | reverse complement strand
GAAGGCACACGCCGGATCCCTGCACGCGGGCCGAACAACGCCCCCGCGGGCAGAAGATAGGGGTCAAGTCTAGTATTATGCATTTACCCATCTTTGGCCTGCCTCGCATCATCCGCTAAATGCACAATACTAGACTTGACCCCTAAACCTCTTGGACATGCGCGTTATTCCACGTATCATTTCGCTACACTTCCGACATAGGCAATTCCGCCATGGGCCAGCGTACGCATAAAGGCATCGAGCACGAGGCCGTGTGTCGCGTTGTGGATGACTTCTACGGCCGCGTACAGCACCATCCCACACTCGCCGAGCCATTTGAGCGCGTTCAGGACTGGCCCGAGCACATTGCTCGTCTGAGCCATTTCTGGTGGATCACCCTGGGCGGCGAGCGCTATCGTAACGACCAGTACCATGTCCTCGCCAAGCACGGGCCCATCGGGATCACCAACGCACTGGTGGACGACTGGCTGGCGCTATTTCGAACCACACTCGATGATCATCTCAGTCCGGAGCAGGCCGAATTTTGGTATGAGTATGCAGAGCAATTAGGCCAATCCATCCGCATGCTGGCCCAAATGAAAGCGAGAGGGCAATCGGGATCGGGCCATCCACGGTAGCTGCGCAAGACACGAGTGGCACTAGAATTATCAATGTTTTCCCCAATCGGGGCACCTATCCGACTGCCCCGATTTCCGGGGACTAAAGTGGACCTCGACCTAGGCCGAGGTGACAAAGCACTGGATATCGGCCCGCGGATCGGGGCCCGGATAGTCTTCGCCGGTGTGACACACATATCAGCGTTTCCCTAAGGCGATCGCCCCAGAGCGCAATGGCAGTATACGCGGTCTTGGCCACCCGTCCTTTTAACAGTATAATAGATCCATCTTTACGGAACAGATGGATGCAATATGCGCCAGCGCGACACGCACACCGCCATCGGCCTTGAGGCTATCTGCCAAGTCGTGGATGATTTCTACAACCGCATACAGCGCCATCCCACCCTTGCCGAGCCCTTCACGCGCGTCACGGACTGGCCAGAGCATAAGGCGCGCCTGAGTCATTTCTGGTGGATCAGTCTAGGCGGCGAGCGCTATCGGGATGACCACTACCGCGTGGCATCCACACACCTGCCGATCGGGATCAGCGATGCGCTGGTAGATGATTGGCTCGCGCTATTTCAATCCACCCTCAAAGAGCATCTCGAATCGGAGTTGGCGGCGCAGTGGTATCAGCGCGCCGAACACATGGGACGTTCCATCCGTATGCTCGGCGAGTGGAAACCGGGGCCCTAGTCACCTCGCGCGGAGCCCCTGACTGCCCCCGCTGCCTGCAGTGGCGCGGATTGATCCGGCCTGTCAAAGTGACCAAAAGTTAGGCTGGCAAATCGCCACACGAGTGCAGACGCGGAGGCGCTCATGGAGAAGACAACCCTCGCCGATACCGGCATAGAGGTCTCGAGGATCGGGCTGGGCACCTGGGCGATCGGGGGCTGGATGTGGGGCGGCAGCGACGAGCGGGCTGCCATCGGGACCATCCAGCGTGCAATCGATGAGGGCATCACCTTCATCGACACGGCGCCCGCCTACGGCTTCGGCCGCTCAGAGGAAATCATCGGGCGTGCGCTGGCGCAGGGGGGTCGCCGCGCGCGCGTCGTGCTCGCCACCAAGGTTGCGATCGAATGGTCGCAGGACCAGAGCAAGCTTTGGCGCAACGCAAGCCGCAAGCGCATCATGCAGGAGATCGACGATTCGCTGCGGCGGTTGCAAACGGACTACATCGATCTCTACCAAATCCATTGGCCGGATTCGATGACGCCGATCGAGGAGACGGCAAAAGCCATGGCGACGCTCTACCAAGCCGGCAAGATCCGCGCGATCGGCGTTTCGAATTTCTCTCCCGAGCAGATGGATTATTTCCGCGAGGCGGCACCACTGCATGCCAATCAGCCACCTTACAATCTCTTCGAACGTGCTATCGAACAGGACGTGCTGCCCTACTGCCGCCACCAGGGAATCGCCACGATCACGTATGGCGCGCTGTGCCGGGGTCTGCTCAGCGGCAAGATGAGCCGGGATAGTACCTTTTACGGGGACGATCTGCGCCGGATCGACCCGAAATTCCAGCCGCCGCGCTTCGAGCAGTATCTCACCGCGGTGCAGGCACTGGACGAGCTGGCAAGACAACGCTATGGCAAGAATGTCCTGGCCTTGGCTCTGCGTTGGCTGCTCGATCAACCCGGCCTTACGGTGGCGCTCTGGGGTGCTCGGCGACCCGAGCAGCTGGATCCAGTGCCCGAGGTAATGGCTTGGGAGCTCGATCAAGAAGCAATGACAGCCATCGACGAGATCCTAGCTCGGCACATCACCGCCCCGGTCGGGCCGGAGTTCATGGCTCCGCCGGACCCGCGCCCAGTCGAAATCAAGCCCTAAGCCGGTGCCGGGATACTCCGGGCATTAGGAGAAACCCTAGGGGCACGGCACGCCGTGCCCCTACTAAGATTGACCCCGTCCTACGCCGGGGTGACGAAACATTGCACCGAAAGCGGCGGGATTCATGGGCTACTCCGGGGCAGCGATCCAGGGCCTCGTTACGACCCGCCGCTTTGCTGCTTCGCCTCCTCCAACAGCTCCTCGACGGCCTCGGCAATTTCCTCCGCGGCATCTTCCGACTTGACCTGGGTGCCGATTCGGGCGAGGGCCGCGGCCTGCTCCAGCATGCGGGTCGCCGAATCGTCTCCGTGCATATCGTTGATCGCACCCTGCCCCATGCCCTTGCAGGGATTGACAGCCGAGGCATCATAACCCTCGCCCTGCTCGCCAACCAGGCAGTTGAGTGCGTGCTGAAGGTGCGCCTGAATTTGGTTCACCCTATCCGCGTCGCTGGCGAGACTGGCATGTTCTATGGCTGTGTCGATCTCCTTGGTGCCGTGGCTTGCGTATACAAAGCCAGAAGCGAATAGGCCCATCGCGAGGGTGAATGAGAAGCCGAGTCGAATTGACAACTGTCTGCGCATCGCTAAATCTCCGTTTGCATGGATTGATCGAGAGGCCCGGCTGCTGAACTGTTGTATTATCTTCCCGGGCCGAGGCCCCACACTATCCCCGTTGAAATCATAGACCATCGGGCGGACAGTAACGTTCCTCCGCTTGGGAATCAGGTAAACGCCCATCGGCCGCGATTATCCGAGGTGTGGTCGGATGGGCGGCATCGCGCTAGCCGGTTCCTAGTAGCGTATGGAACGCGCCGGTTTTATCCTAGTCAATGCCCTTTCTAACCGACGCGGTCCGCGCGCGCGAACGATGCACACCGGCCCGGATTTACGGACTGCATCGCAGACGATCTGCAAACCCGTTCCTAGTGTGCGCATAGCGACTTGAGCAAATAATCCCCGATGCCACCCCATACCCTCCCGCGACAAATTGGCAATATCGGCCCCCTGCTATGGAGCCTGGCCCTGACCCTTGTGTTCGCCGTTGTCGAGGCGATCGGCGGAGCGCTCTCGGGCTCACTCGCCCTGCTGGCGGATGCCGGTCACATGGCCACGGATTCGCTTGCCCTTGGCTTCGGTGCGCTGGCGGCCTGGCTCAGCCGTTCTCCGCCAACGACACGGCATTCCTATGGGCTGCAGCGCTTCGAGCTGCTTGGCGGTTTGGTCAATTCCCTGTTCATGCTTGGCATAGCCGGCTGGCTCGCCTATGCGGCCGTGCAGCGATTCGCCGACCCGCAGCCGGTTGCCGGGGGCATGGTAATGATCATCGCCGCCGTAGGTCTAAGCGTGAACCTGCTGGTGCTGCGGGTGCTTCACGGAGGTGCGAAGAGCTTCAATAGCCGAGGGGCAATCTTGCATGTGCTGGGCGATCTGCTGGGCTCGGCCGCGGCGCTGTCGAGCGGCGCCGTCGTCTATTTCACCGGCTGGACAACCATCGATCCGCTACTATCGCTGGTGATCGGGTTACTGATCCTAGGCTCGACCAGCAAGCTCCTATTCGAGGTCCTACATGTGTTTCTCGAGGGGGTCCCGCCGCACGTGAACCTTGCCGAAGTCGGACGGGCGCTGGCTGCGCTCCAGGGCGTGGAGGAGGTGCATGATTTGCACATTTGGACGCTCGCATCGGGTAGCCATGCGCTGTCGGCGCATATCTATATCCGCGACATGCAGCGCTGGCCGCAGCTGTTGGCCACCATACAAGAACTACTCAAGCGCGAGTACGAGATTACTCATACCACTATTCAGCCCGAGCCCGCCGCGGACATCACCTTCAAGCCGCTAAGTGATGTAGTACGCGAGTTGAAAACCTCCCGCCGCGGTCAACATCGGTCACGATGATTGCGCTGCGCAAGGCCGACGAACGGTTTGACGACCATTTGGCGCGGCTCGCGGCAAATAAGGAACTAGCGGCCATGAACACTGCCAAGATGTGGTGTGATTTTCGCTTGGACACAGTCGGTCTTCAGGGTATCGTACTCGGGTCACAGCGCCCGTAGCTCAGCCGGATAGAGCGTCGGCCTCCGGAGCCGAAGGTCAGAGGTTCGAATCCTCTCGGGCGCGCCAAACCGTCAAGGCGTCAAGGCGTCAAGGCGTCAAGGCGTCACGTAGCAATGGTCCCTGCTCATTGGCCGACCCCTGCCGGATTCGAACCTCTGACAGACAATGTCGGTTCGACTAATCTGCAGGAAAGCAGATTTGGACGGCGCAGCGAAGCAAGCCGCCCGAAGGGGCGCAGCACAAGGATCTGCTGCGATCACTCCTCTCGGGCGCGCCAAACCGTCAAGGCGTCAAGGCGTCAAGGCGTCACGTAGCAATGGTCCCTGCTCATTGGCCGACCCCTGCCGGATTCGAACCTCTGACGGACAATATCGGTTCGACAAATCTGCAGTGCCACATCCAGCTTGATCACCGGCGCCGGCTCGGTGTGGCTGACGATCGAGGCGCCGACAGACGCCGCGGCCAAGCGATGCTTTGCCACCGACACAAGCGCTGATCATCGCCTGTCGTCAGCACCCTGCGCTGGCGACTGTCATAGGCCTAACCGGCGTCGATAATGGCGAAGTCCGCAGCGCGCCGCTCGAAAACGCAGGCCTTCGCCAACCCACCGCGTCACGCTTTTAACTAACCCATGCGGTACGTCCACGATTTTGACATTACGGTCGGGAGATTCCCTTTCCCCAAAGTTCGGAGCCTTTCGGCTCCCCGGTCCACAGACAAGGCTCTGATGGTCGGATCGGGCTGAACGAACGGAAGAAAAGAGGAAGAGGAAACGAATCGGCGTTTGAATACGGTCTCACGGCTTGAGAACGTATCTGGGCAAGCGGAAGAACGCCGTGGCTGCATGGAGGCGGCGAGCGGGAAACCGGAGCAGCGCTGAGAACGGGGGCCACGCCGCCCGCGCCGGGCCTGGCCGCTATTTGCCTGCAAGCGCCTGGAAAAGCGCATAACATGCGTGTTTCATAGAAAACAGGTATTTTACGTGTTATCTTGGTTTTAGAACGTCAGGAGTATTGTCATGACCAAGGTTACGTCCGGTGAATTCACCCGCGAGTTTGGGCGTTATCGCGTGCTGGCGCACCGCGAGCCCATCATCATCACCAATCATGGGCGCGACGATGTCGTGCTGCTTGCCGCCGAGGACTATGCGCGCCTGCGGCGCTACGAGCAGAAAGCCTTTCACGTCTCGCAGCTTCCGCGCGAGTTTGTGGACGAACTCGGTACGGTGGAGATTCCGAAAGCCGCATCGAAGTTCGACCGTGAGTATGAACCGTAATTCATCATGGGAGAGTTCGCGCCCGAGATCGGGCTGGTCATACGTCACGCGTACCTGTGGTGGAATGAAGCGCGGGCGGGCCGCGAGGAAGGCGCAAAAGACCGCCCTTGTGTAATCGTCCACACCCGGCGCAACGAGCACGGTGAAACGGAAGTCTACATCGCGCCCGTCACCCACACACCGCCCGAGAACCCCGCGCGCGCGATGGAGATCCCGCAGGCCACCAAGAAGCGCCTGCGCCTCGATGACGAGAAGTCCTGGATCATCACCACCGAAGTCAACCGCTTCATCTGGCCGGGGCCGGACTTACGCGCGGTGCCGGGTGGCGGCATGGCCTACGGCTTCCTGCCCGCTTCGATGGCCCGCGGGCTCGTCCAGCAGATAAAGAACAACGCGCGCAGCCGCGCGTTTCTCATCACCGGGCGTGACGATGAAGCGCTGAACGAAAGGGTCCGCCGCGAGCGTGCGTCGCGCGAGCCGAAAGGCAAGGACAAGAAGAAGGGCTGTGAGAGCTGAGCGCCGGAGACCTATCAGCGCTCGAACTCCGGACCGGAGCCGTTTTCGCGCGTGTGATCGTGCGAATGGTTAAAGTCTTTGCGCAGGTGCGCCGTTTTCGTGAACTGCCCGCGCAGATTGGGCGGACCGCTGCGCTTGTCCATAAAGGCGGCGATATCGCGAAGCTGCAGCTCGTAATGCGGCAGGTTGATCGCTTTCATGGCTTGTGAGTCGATCCGGGACCAGACCGCATGGGCGCCCCGCCACCGTGCGCGCTCGTCATCGCCTATCGGGAGTACCCGGCGCGACCGACTCCCTTCGGTCTAATCGACTCCGAAATTAGCCTAGTCCGCAGCGCGCCGCTCGAAAACGCAGGCCTTCGCCAACCCACCGCGTCACGCTTTGAAACCAACCCATGCGCTGCGTCCGTGAATGTTACGGCACTGTGATCTACGCACTGGTCAAGACGGGCAGGTTAGAACATAACGTCTAATGAGGACGGCGGCGATTGTCGATACTGCAAGCGACGACACCCTGGTCGTAAGCGGCCACGGGGGGCGCTGCGAAAAAGCCTGCTCGAAGTACTAAACTAAAAACAGGCCGCGTAGACGGCCAACGCCGCCACGAATAGCTGCTGGAGCGGTTGGGGCTGACCAATCCAGCGGTCGGACCGGTCATCGGGCCAAGAAAGCCGATTGTAGCCGAGCATCGACCGAGAAGAAGAAAGCTCGGGTTTTTGGCACCGCTGACCGGATGTCAGGTGGAATGAGGGGGGTGCGGCTGATTCCAGCCGCACGATGCGGTTTATGAGGCTGTGGGGCCGGAGAACACTCTTCTCAGGGGTGACGGAGCCGAGCCAGCTCGGTTCGGGCTGTGTCTCGCGCGGGCACTCCATTAGTGGCAAAGTCCAGCCGGCGCCTGCCATCGGGGTGGCGCGATGAGACGGCTGGTCGTGCTGCTCATGGCGACGGTACTGGCGGGCATTGGCCCAGTACTCTTGCCAGGCCCATATTGCGGTATCGCCTATGCCGCAGGTGCTACCAAGAGTGCGGCAGCGGCCAATCTCAAGCGTGGCAATACGCCGGTTACGCAGAAGCCCCAGGCCGGCGTTGCTCGTCACACCCTTACGATCGCGCCTGCACATATTTCGGCGTACCCCACCCGCCCGGGCGCCGCCAAGCCGGCGCCAGGCAGCCGTATCTTGCATACGCGGCTTGTCGGTTTGAGCCAACGCAACGATCCGACCCTGCAATTTGGGCAAGGACTCCTTTGGTTGAATCACACAGATCAAGGCGCGCAAGGGGTGGGCGTCAGCGTACTGCCGTTGAGTCAAGCCGCGCAGCGCATGGCGATCTATGGCGTCTATATCGATCACGCGGCCGACGCCTTGGCGGCCGGCGAAAAAAACGCCTGGAGTCTTGCGGTCGACAGCCGCTGGCTAGGCGAGCGGCTTACGTTGCATGGCGAGTACGCGCAAAGCTGGAAGAATGACGGGCCCTGGAGCTCGCTGCCTGAGCCAAACTCGGCACAAGCCTATACGCTGCTGGCGAGCTATGCGGGTCGGTCGCTTATACTTGCCAGCCAACCTCTTGTCTGGCGTTTGACCGTGGATTGGCAGCAGGCAGGACGTGCGTTCTGGAGCCCGATCGCGGGGGAGGTTGCACGCGATAAAGCGGTTACGCAGGTCGCAGCGGACATACGTTGGGGGGAGCTCGACAGTCACTGGAGCTTCGCCCGTGGGACGAATAATGTCGCCGATAACCCCGAGGTGCCAACGTTATCCATGCACACATTGACTGCTGACTTTAGTTACACGGATCGGCAGCCGATTGCCTCCACTGGTCTTGGGCGGTTGTTCGCTGCCCCAAGCTACGCGTTGTACCTGGAACATGAGCGCAGCGGTCTCGATCATGCCCCGGCAGGCGGCAGTGTCAACATCCCGGATCGCTTTACAAACACGGCGAGCCTGAGGGTGCGTTTCACGCCCGACCCTTGGTGGTGGGAAGTGAGCTACACGCACTCGATGCATCGCGTGCTCGGCGAACAGACCACGCGTATGGCAAGCAACCGGACCCGGCTCGACCTGCACGTGCCATTGAGCAACTGGCTGCAGCTGACACCGACGCTGCAATGGAGCCTGGTCAATGGCCAAAGCACAGACAACGAGATCCGCACGATCATGGGAACGCTCGGCGGCACGGCGTCGCTGATTCCGGATCGACTCGCGGCAAAGCTGCATCTTAGGGCACGTAGCCGCTATAGATCGAAGGCCGCAGAACACGAGACCGTGGCCGTGGAGAGCTCGCTCGACTGGACTCCGTGGTCGCCGCAATACAACTGGCCTAACTTGACAATCTCGCTGCGCGGCAGCTGCCGGTACGCGGACAACATGGCGCTGTCGGCTAGCAGCCCTGTGCAATATCAAGCCTTTTCCGGAATTCAAGTCTCCTGGCCGAATAGTACTAATTGACGACCGCAGTTACCTAATGCGTCGGTCTGAGGCGACGCCTCGTTAGATGTTATCTTCGATAAGCTGCGCAAGTTCCGCCTTCGAATCCGCGCCAATCTTCATCGCCTGAATTTCCCCGTCCTTGAACAGCATCAGTGTGGGAATACTGCGCACGCCGTAGCGCATCGGCACGTCGGGATTTGCATCGACATTGAGCTTGCCTACCTTGATGCGCCCGACGTACTCCTGCGCGAGCTCTTCGATAATGGGCCCAATGGCTTTGCAGGGCGCGCACCACTCTGCCCAATAGTCGACAAGCACCGGGCAGTCGGCTTGCACGACCTGGGTCTGAAAGTTCTGATCGGTAAGCTGTAAAACTGCGGTCATATCAATCACCTCTAAAATAATAGCAGGGGCTATCTCGGGATTAATGCGGAGAAGTAGGCGGCCACTCGGGAGGAACAATCAGAACTCAATATTCTTGTCCACGCTAAGGACCGCGGCGACGAAATCCCCCATGTTCTTGTAGCTGGCTGTCCCGATCCAGTTGTCGGGCCCGACATTACGGCCCTTGCCGCACGCCTGGCATACCCACACAGGCACTTTGTTGCCGATCAGGAAGTCGACGGCCTCCTTCATTGGCGGCATGTTTACGCCCATGAGCAAGGGGTAGACCTTGTGGTTAGCCAGGGTAACGGCCTCGCCCTGCAGCCAGACGGTTACTTCATGACCTTGCTCGACGGCCGCCTTGGCCGCCAGCACGCCAAGCGTGGCACGGGTGGGATCGTCGGTGCCGGATGTAACGGTGATCATCACCTTCATGAGAATCTCCTCATCGCGAGCAAAGCATGCGGAGCCATTGAGATGAGCTTGCAGCAGCAGACGGGTCGTGACAAGGGGGGGCAAATGCTTGCGAGCAAATCGTCGCAAGCAATCCGTTCGCTTGCTGAAGAGCGAGCGCACGGGCTCGGGGCGATGCGCCCCGAGCCCACACAGGCTCAGTCAGATTCTGCGCCGAGCCCAAAACTGCCAGTAGTACCGCTTGGCCTGCGATCTGCGTTCCAGGCACTGGATCGGCATTTCCCGGTAGCGTACCAGCGGCAGAGACGGCAACCAGCCCGTCCGCGGGGTGATTTTCTGTTCGACCGCAAGCAGCTCTTGCACCCGGTGCAACACCATCGGCGTCTGCGTTTCCGACGGGGCCAGGAAGATCGCATAGCGGCGCAAGGCCCTGCCAAGGGCCGGGCTACTTGACAAGCAAACCAGGGGCGCGGCCAATACCAAGCCGGCCAGCACGGGCATTAGCCACCAGAAAAACGTTGGTGCCAGGTTCCAGGTTGCCCCGCCCCAGATAAGCGCGCCCAAGGTTGCCACGAAGGTGTAGCGTAGCGCCTCGGTCAAGGTAACGCGCCGCCCCATACGCTCCTGGGGACCCCACGCGGTCTCATTACCAAACAAAATGCTCACGACGAAGTAGGCATGATAGACCATCATGATCGGTGCAATCAGCACGGAGAATGCGGTCTCGATCATCGAGCCTTTCAGTAGGCAAGCCGCGCCCCCGAAAGCGCGCCGGTGCTGCGGGCGTAGAAGACACGATACAATCCCGAGCGCCTTCGGCAAAAACAGCATTCCGAGGGTAATCGACAACAACGAGGCAATCTCGTCCGTCTTGACGATGGGCCAGTTGGGAAAGAGCTGATAGCCGGAGCTGAAGAACTGCGTTCCGGTCAACGCCTGCTCTATGGCATCCGCGGTACTCAGCGCTAGCATGACGAGCCATAGCAGGGAAGACAGATACGCCGTCGCGCCCAGCAGAAAATTGAACCTGCTCAGCGGTCGCAGTCCGGGGGCGGCGAGCAACTGCAGATGCTGCAGATTACCCTGTGCCCAGCGCCGATCGCGCTTGGCAAAATCCAGGATATTGCTGGGCATCTCCTCATAGCTTCCCCCCAGATCGGGAAGGAGATAGACCTGCCATCCGCCGCGCCGCAGCAGCGCCGCTTCGACGAAATCATGGCTCAGGACCTCGCCGCCGAAGGGTGGCTCGCCGGGTAGACTCGGCAGCCCGCAATTTTCGGTGAAGGCGCGCACGCGGATAATGGCATTGTGTCCCCAGTAGTTCGCCGCACCGGTTTGCCAGAAGCTCAGTCCAGTGGCCAGCATGGGGCTGTAGACCTCGGAGGCGAACTGCACGAAGCGCCCGAACATCGTCTGTTGGCGTACCGGCATTGGCACGGTCTGAAGCAAGCCGACGCGCGGATTGGATTGCATAGCGCGCACCAGGGTGACCATCGCCTCTCCGGTCATGATGCTATCCGCGTCCAGTACGATCATGAAGTCGTAATAATCGCCCCAGCGGCGGCAGAAATCAGCAATGTTCCCCGGCTTGCGGCCCGTATTGCTCGGTCGACGCCGGTAGAACAGGCGCTCGCGAAAGGAGCCCGCCAGACGCTGCTGCATTGCCGCCCATGCGGCCTCTTCTTCTATCGCCACAGCGGGATCGGTGCTGTCGCTGAGCAGATAGACATCGAATTTGTCCGCGTCACCCGTGGTTACAAGTGATTCGCAAATTGCCTCCAGACCGGCGATGACACGGGCAGGGTATTCATTGTGCACCGGCATGACCACGGCCGTGCGCGTAACGACGGGCGTCTCATCGCACCGTGACGTTCGATACCTGCGCAGTGTCAGCGGGTCGAGTCTGAGCAGTCGCAGAATGAAGCCAGCCATGGCCGTCCAAAAGGACGCGGCAAGCCATGCGAAAGCGGCAGCGAACAGGATCAAGATCGAACCTTCAATTAGCGTCGTCCCGTTGGCCCGAACGATATCGAACATCATGGCAACGGCGTGCGCGGTCGTCGTCAGCACCAAGGCGATCAAGATCAAGCCGCGCAGTCGCTGCCAGGGTACCCTGAGCACGCCGCTGTTCGCGTCTGGGTTCATTGCTTTCGAGTGGTTATTGGATAGCATCGGCATACCAAACATAGTTCCAGGTCTCGCTTAGACGTCGCTCATGCAGCGTGAGATAAAGGCGCATGTCGACAGGTTGTTCTCCATTTGGATCAAGCTTGAAAGCGACCCGCCACCCACGCGCATCGGGAAGGCGTTGCACGTTGTGATGGATTATTTCGCCAGATGAGTTGGTCAACACGGCCTGCACCGGCTGCGTGGCAGTCAGCGTGGCTAGCTCGCCGCCCGCGAAATCAACGATGAACTGGCGCTGGCTGCGCGGTGGCGTACGCGGCGCACCCGGAATCGCTGCCCAGCCGATCCGCGTGCGTATTACACGCGCCAACAAATGGTTGGGGCGACGGGAGCCAAACGTTTCCAGCCGATAGTTGTAGGTTCGCCGCGCACCCGCTTCGAAGGGCTCATCCGGTACCCAGAAGGCCACGATATTGTCATGGATCTCTTCGCCGGTCGGTATCTCCACCAGCTGCACGGCACCTTCGCCCCAGTCACCGTGAGGCGTTACCCAAAGACTCGGGTGCGTTTCGTAGCGGGTTTCCATATCCAAATAGTGGGTGAAATTACGGTCGCGCTGGACCAGACCGAAGCCTTGGGGATTGGTGTCGCTAAGGCCCGTTATCCGAAGCTGGTTCGGGTTGACCAGAGGGCGCCAGATCCATTCCCCGGCGGCCGTATGCATGAGCAAGCCATCGGAGTCATGCACCTCGGGGCGGTAATCGTCGGCAAAAGTGACCCGGTTTTCACCATGCAGGAACATGCTGGTCAGGGGCGCGACGCCAAGCTTTTCAATGTCGGATCGAGCAAACAGGCGCGAGCGCACCTCCAAGGCGGTGTTTTTCCCTGGAATCAATTGCATCCGGTAGGCCCCGGTTACCGAATTGCTATCGAGCAAGGCATATAAGGTCATCGTTGTCGCGTTTGGTCTGGGTTTAACCAGCCAAAACTCCCGGAATCTAGGGAACTCCTCGCCCTTGGGCAAACCGGTGTCGATCGCTAGACCACGGGCCGACAGTCCATAGTTTTGCCCCCGGCCAAGCATTCGGAAGTAGGAGGCGCCGAGGAAGGTAATGAGCTCATCCTTGTAATTCGACTTATTGAGCGGGTAATGGATGCGGAATCCGGCAAAGCCCGGAACATCCTGCAGGTGCTTCTCCAGGCGGGTATTCTTCCCGTAATCGAACAGTTTCGGGTCGAACTCCAGAGTCTTTACCTGACCATCGTCAACGATATGGATTGTGACCGGGTCATGGTAAAGAAAGCCGAGATGAAACAGCTGAACCTCAAATAGAGCCTGCCCATTCCACAGGGAGCGCTGCGGGCGAAATCGGATGTCCCGATATTCATCGTACCTGAGCTTGGCGAGGGCCTCCGGCAAACTGGTCTGCGGCGGTTGATAAGGCTGCGCGGCCAGTTCCTGAGCTTTGTTGATAACTCTGCTAAAAAACTCGTCAGGCGCATTCCGAGCCAAGGCAGAGCTTGCCGCAAGCAGGCCCACGGCCAATAAGGTCAGTGAAAGAAAATCAAACACACGATACATCAAACACACCTTATGCCCGCGCATTAACTCCAAACTTAAGGCTGTCGCCGATGACTTAAGAGGCGGAATAGACTCAACCCAATTATTAGGCGCAGTCTCAAACCGGCTGAATGAGCCGCGAACCCCAGGTTGTGTCGGGGTGTGCTGACAGTTCGCCAGTCGGTTCGGTTGGTTGGCCCATCTCCTCGGTCTGCTCCTTCCTCCCAGTGGGAATGGGGCCCTTCGGTTCTGGTGTCGGCTGATCCAGCTTTTGCTGGTTCTCAGCAGCCTGCTACTCTTGCTGTTGTGCAATACGTGCTCGAAAACGTGTTGCAACTTTGGCGCCAATCCAAGGTCTTTTGCTAAAAAACAACAACCTAGTACGCCGGACCCGGCGGGGTCGCGTGCTTTGGTGCGCATGGCGGCGTGGGCCTGTTGCCTCCAGCCGACAGGCATCGGGGAGGCCGGATCGAGAAGTCGCCTGGGCTGGTGATGAACGCCACGGCGGATCGCCCGTATGTTACGGGGCCATAATCCTAACCACTTGGACGCGCCACGAAATCCGCCGTATTCTTTGGTGGCAGGAGAGCGATTTGGCAACCGCAACGGTGCTGCGGCATTTAGGGTCTGTAGACATCCACCCACGGCGTCGCGTTGCTGCCCAACAGGCCCCATAACCACTGAGGATTCTTGCCCCGCTCAACTGCAATCCGCGCTGCTTGCTGACTGATCTCAGGGCTGATATGCCGGCTGTGTCAGTTAATGGCGACGCCACATAATCCAATAAAGTTAATCGG
>JAKDMK010000135.1 GCA_030452365.1 Nitrococcus sp. | reverse complement strand
GTCGTGAGCCAGCGCCAGCTCTCCTGGACAGCGCTATCGGGGTTACGCTCGAGTACGGCGTAGAAGCGCTGGGCGCGCCCCTCGCTGCTCACCAGCGTGCCCTGCGCCTCGGCGAAGGTCGCCGCCGGCAGCACGAGATCGGCGTGCTCCGTAGTGGCCGTGGTGACCTGATCGAGGACGATTACCCGGCATGCGGCGGCGAGTGCATCCGCTACGCCCCGGGCGGGGGCGCGCCGGAAGAGGTCGTTCTCGGCGATGATGACGGTATCGGCAAGGCCGGCCTTCAGCTTCTCGAAAGCCGCCGCCAGCGGCTGTCCATCGAGCAGGCGCACGCCGAGGCTGTTGCCCTCGGGCATTGTGTAGGCAAGCATCGCCGGGGCCTGGTCCTTGTCGTTACGGCTTTGCAGCGCGCGCGCCACATTGGCGGCGGCGCGGATCACCGCCGCACTCATGCACCCGGTGCCGGAGACGATGAGCGCGTTGCGCGCGTTAGCGAGTGCTGCGGCGATGCGCTCGGCAAGGGCGCGGGAGTTATCGTCTAGCCCTTCCACCGCCGGGGCGGCGGCGTCCAGGGCGTGCGCGATCGCAAAGCCGAGCCGGGCGATGGTCTCGGGCGCGCCGTGCAAGGTTCCGGCGGCGACATCATCCAGGCGTGTCGCTGCCGGTGTCGCGAGAAACAACGGGCTGCGCAGGCCTGGCGCGGTGGCCTCGCGTACCCCGGCATCCTGCCAGCGCGGTACCCCCACGGCATCGGCATGGCGCAGCGAGGCCTGACGGGTCGCTTGGCGCAGGGTCAGGGCGAACCGCGGCGCGCTGTTGCTGACATCCTCGCCCAGCACCAGCACTGCATCCGCCTGCTCCGCCTCGCGCAGACTCGGAGTGCGCAGCGGGCCGTTGCGCAGGATGTCGGCGATAAGGCCAATAAGGGCGTGCTCGGCTTCGGAGAGGCCGTCGTGGAAGTGCTCCGCGCCTACCAGCTCGCGCAGCGCGAAATTGGTCTCGATCGATGCCCGCGGCGAGCCAATGCCGATGGCGCTGCCCTCGACCAGGGCTTGCTCCAGCCAGTCCATGACGTGATCAATGGCGACCGTAGCCGGCACGCCGGCCCGATTCTCGCGCAACGTAGGTTTCGTAATCCGACGCTCGCTGTTGACGTAGACGTAACCGAAGCGCCCGCGGTCGCAGATGAAATAGCCGTTCACCGCGCCGTTGTAGCGGTTGAGGATGCGCTTGACCGTGCCGTAGCGCTCGTTAGGGCTGGTGTTGCAGCCCACTGCGCAGTGCCCGCAGACCGAGGGCGCCGAGCGTAGATCCCATTTGCGTGTATAGCGCCCGCTCAAGGTCTTGTCGTCGAATACCCCAGTGGGGCACACCTCGGCCAGGTTGCCACTGAACTCGTTTTCCAGGACACCGTCGGTCTGTCGGCCAAAATAGACATGATCGTGCCAGTTGAGTGCCTCTAGATCGTGGCCACCGGCGTAGTCCTGGTAGAAGCGGATGCAGCGGTAGCAGGCGATGCAGCGATTCATCTCATGGGTGAGAAACGGACCGAGATACTGGTTGCGATGGGTGCGCTTGGTGAAGCGATAACGGCGGTAAACGTGCCCAGTCATATGGGTCATGTCCTGCAGGTGGCACTCGCCGCCTTCCTCGCAGACCGGACAGTCATGGGGATGGTTGATCATCAGCCACTCGATGGTGCTGGCGCGAAACTGCCGTGCCAGCGGCATTTCGATGGACAGCCGGGTGCCGTCCTTCGCCGCAGTCATGCATGCCATGGTGAGCGTGCCTTGGGTATCCTCGGCGTTTTTGTAGAGCACGATGGCGCATTGACGGCAGGCGCCGACCGAGCCCATGGCCGGGTGCCAGCAGAAATAGGGCAAATCGAAGCCGAGTGACAGGCACGCCTGGAGGAGATTCTGGCCGTCGCGGACCTCGTAGTTCTTGTTGTCGACCGTGATAATGGCCATGTAGCTCGCTCCGTAGTCGTGGCCCGGCTTGCCGATCCTGGGCGGTGTCGTAAACTCCGCGCTGCTATCCGCTCCCGCTAGCCCGCGGTATGCGGGGGTTCCCGAGCGTCACGCAAGCAGATCCTTCCGGTTACGCCGCGCTGCGCCCGGCAGCGTCACGCCATGGGCAGCGCTGCTCCTCGATATGGCGCTCGAAGTCCTCGCGAAAGTGCATGAGCGCCGTCTCAAGCGGCATCATCGCCCCCGGAGCGTGGGCGCAGAAGGTCTTGCCGGGGCCGAGGAACTGACAGTGCATCTCCAGCAGTTCGAGATCCCGCGGCTCGCCCTTGCCGGCCTCGATGGCCCCGAGCAGTCGCTTCGTCCAGGGCAGCCCGTCACGGCACGGGGTACACCAGCCGCAGGACTCCTGGGCGAAGAAGTGTTCCAGGTTGTGCATCAGCGCGACCATGCAGACGCGATCGTCGATGACGGTCACGCAGCCGGTGCCGAGACGGCTGCCGGCCGCGCCGATGGCCTCATAGTCCATGGCCAAATCCAGGTGTTCCGCCGTGAGAAAGCCGGTCGAGGCGCCTCCGGGTAGACAGCTGCGGAAATGATAGCCGTCGAGCAGGCCGCCGGCGTGCTCCTCTATGATCGCGCGCAGCGGGGTGCCGAGCGGTAGCTCCCAACAGCCTGGGTTGCGCACCCGGCCACTGGCGCCGTAGAGCTTGGTGCCACCGCCGCCCTCGGTCGCGGCCAGCCGTTTAAACCAGTCTGCGCCACAGTTGATGATATGCTGCACGTTGCACAGGGTCTCGACATTGTTGACTACGGTGGGACGGCCCCACAGACCGCTGACCTGCGGAAATGGCGGCTTGTGCCGCGGAATGGCGCGCTTGCCCTCCAAGGCGTTCAGCAGTGCGGTTTCCTCACCGCAGAGATAGCGCCCGGCGCTGGTGTGCACGTAGATCTCCAAACTGAACCCGGAATCGAGAATGTTCGCGCCGAGATAGCCTTTCTCGCGCGCTTCGTCGATGGCGCGCTGCAGGCGCTGCTCGGCCAACGTGTATTCGCCGCGCATGAACAGATAACCCGTGTCGGCGCCGATGGCGTAGGCGCTGACGATCATCGCCTCGATCATCTGGTGCGGATCGCCTTCCAGCAGCAGGCGATCCTTGAACGTGCCCGGCTCCATCTCGTCGGCGTTGACGACCAAGTACTTGCGCGCGGGAGCATCTTCGCCGCGGGGCACGAAGCTCCATTTCTTGCCGGTGGGGAAGCCGGCGCCGCCGCGTCCGCGCAAGTTCGAGGCGCTGACCTCGTCCATCACCTGCTGCGGCGAGAGATCGGTGAGCGCCTTGCGCAGCGCCTGATAGCCGCCGGCTCGCTCATAGCCCGTGAGATCGAGTGGTTCGCGATCGGGGCGAATGTTTTGCGTCAGGGGCGTTTCCATGATTTTCTCTATTCGTACCGCTGGAGGATTTGATCGATGCCATCGGCGTCGGTCACGGGGCCATGCAGGTCACCATCGACGAGCAGGGTCGGTGCGCGGTCGCAGGCGCCGAGGCAGACAATCGGCAACAGCGTGAAGCGCCCGTCCTTGGTAGTCTCACCGAAATCGATGCCGAGCCTACGCTTGAGCGCTTCGCGCAGCGCGTCATAGTCGCAGACCCAGCAGCTCACGCTGTCGCAGACGTGGATTACGTGCCGGCCGACTGGTTGGCGATAAATCAGGTTGTAGAAGGTCGCCAGGCCTTCGAGCTCGGTGGCCGACATGCCGAGCAGCTCGGCCAGTTGGTGCAACGTGTCGTCGTCGATCCACCCCTGGCGCTTTTGCGCCAGCTTCATCGCGTCGACGCCGACCGCTTTCGGGTCCTCGTAGTGCCGAGCTTCGGCGCGAATGGCTTCGATGTCTTTTGGGTCCAGCATATTTTGCTTATTGCGACGCGCGCTTTCTGGGCTCGATGCGCTCTCTCCGCTACCGGTCTACGTCGGCCATGACGAAATCGATACTGGCGAGGATGGCGATCAAATCCGCGATCAGGAAGCCGCGGCTGATATAAGGGATCATCTGCAGATGCGGGAACGACGGCGTGCGAATGCGCGTGCGATAGGATTCCGTATTGCCGTCGGAGACTAGGTAGTAGCTATTGAGCCCCTTGGTCGCCTCGATGGTCTGGCAGACCTCCCCCACCGGCATCACCGGACCCCAACTCACGTTGACGAAGTGCGTGATCAGCGTCTCGATGTGATGCATGGTGTAGGCATCCTTGATCGGCGGCGTAGTCAGCGGATGGCGCGACTTGTACTCCCCGGCCGGCATGTTGTCGGCGCACTGCTCGATGATGCGCAGGCTCTGGCGCATCTCCTCGGCCCGTATCACACAGCGATCATAACAATCACCACGATCGCCCACCGGAATCTCGAAGTCGAATTGATCATAGCCGGAATAGGGCCGCTTCTTGCGGTAGTCCCACTCCAGCCCCGTAGCGCGCAGGTTGGGGCCGGTGACGCCCCATTCGATCGCCTCCGCCGCCGAGTAGCCGCCGACATTGCGCGCCCGCGCGCGGATCAAGCTGTTTTTCAGCACCATGCGTTCGTAATGATCGAGACGCGCCGGAAATTCCTTGATGAAGCGCCGTACGGGCTTCTCCCAGCCGTTGGGCAGGTCCATGGCCACGCCGCCGATGCGAAACCATATCGGGTGCATGCGGGCACCGGTGATCGCCTCGATCACGTCGTAGATGCGTTGGCGATCCGTAAACATGTAGAACACCGGCGACATCTGTCCCAGATCCTGGGCGTAGGTGCCATAGAACAGCAGGTGGCTGGCGATCCGGAAGAACTCGCACAGCATGATGCGCATCACCTTGACCCGGTCCGGCACCTCGATACCGGCGAGCTTCTCGGCAGCCATGACATAGGGCAGCTCGTTCATCACCCCGCCGAGATAGTCGATCCGGTCGGTGTAGGGGATGAAAGTGTGCCAGGACTGGCGCTCGGCCATCTTCTCGGCGGCGCGGTGGTGGTAGCCGATATCCGGTACCACGTCAATGATCTCCTCGCCGTCGAGCTGCAGCACCAAACGGAATACACCGTGCACCGCAGGGTGATTGGGGCCCATGTTGAGGAACATGAAATCGGCGTTCGCACTCTGGCGTTGCATGCCCCAGTCCTCGGGCTTAAAGCGTAGCGCCTCCTGCTCGCGCTCCTGCCTTTCGTCCCACAGCGCATAGGGTTCCATCTCGGTGGCACGCGCCGGATGCTCTTTGCGCAGAGGATGACCTTCCCAGGTCGGCGGCAGCAAGATGCGGGTGAGATGCGGGTGACCCTTGAAGTTGATCCCGAACAGATCCCAGCCTTCGCGTTCATACCAGTTCGCCGCAGGCCAGATATCGGTGATCGTGGGCAGCGACAGGTCGTTCTTGTCGAGCGCCACCTTGAGGCGGATGTCGTCGTTGCGCTCGAACGACATCAGGTGATAGACGGCGGTGAAATCGGCCTCGGGTTGGCCCTCGCGATGCGTACGCTCGCGTTCGTCGATGGCAGTGAGGTCATAGAGCATGGCGTAGGGCCGATCGATCCCCTGCTTCAGGTAACGCGCGACGTCGTGGATGTGGCCTCCATCCACCCATAGAGTGAGAAACTCGTCACAGGTTTCCTGGGCGCGCAAGGTCTCGCTGCCAAATGCCTCGGTCAGCTCCTCGATCACGGGTACGTCGCTCATCGTGGAGCGGCTCCTTGCAACCGTGAGGGTATCAGTTCACATTTCACACAGCTTGCCTTAATCCATTGTTTCCATGGCACAGGACGTTGACTAGCGATCAGCCGAAAACCGAGCAGGTGGGCTCCGCCTGGTCACTTACATCCTTGCGGCGCTGCTAAATCTCGTCCGGCGTACGCAATTGCTGCGCACGCATACGCGCATCGTGCTTGCGGTCGCGCTGGCTCGGGCGTGGCCATTGCTGTATCGGTCCGTCGGGGCCGATGAGCCAGCTCAAGGGGCGGGGCTCATTTTGCACCTGCTCCTGGAGTAGGATCAGCCCTTCGAGCAGCGCTTCGGGGCGCGGCGGACAGCCCGGAACGTAGATGTCGACGGGCAGGAACTTGTCCACGCCCTGCACCACGCTATAGATGTCGTACATACCCCCGGAGTTCGCACAAGACCCCATGGAGATGACCCAGCGCGGCTCCAGCATCTCATCGTACAGACGCTGGATCACCGGTGCCATCTTGCGGAACACGGTGCCCGAGATGATCATGACGTCGGCCTGGCGCGGTGAGCCGCGCATGACCTCGGCGCCGAAACGCGCCATGTCATGGGGGCTGGTGAAGGCGGTGGCCATCTCCACATAGCAGCAAGAGAGCCCGAAGTTGAACGGCCACAGCGAATACTTCTGGCCCCAGGCGATCAGTCGCTCCAGGCTGGCAGTCACAATGTTGTTGCGCACCCGCCGCTCCAGGGCGCTCGCCGGGCCACTGTCCTGCGTTGTCGTCGGGCGCTTGGCAGTGGCGGGCTTGTCGAGGCTCTCCGCCGGTGTCAGTGACCATCGCATGGGGCATCTCCTGAAATCGCTGATCGGTATTGCGGCACGGCCTTCCTTGGGC
>JAKDMK010000547.1 GCA_030452365.1 Nitrococcus sp. | reverse complement strand
ACCGGTGAGGTGGCGCTAGCCGAAGAGGAACTCAACAGTTCCCTGCGCGGGATGGAATATGCCTTCATAATTACCTTCGTAATGGTGGCGGTGGTGCTCTATTTTGCGATGCGCACCCCGGGTCTGATATTCAACGTGCTGATCTGCCTGACAATGGGCCTGATTCTTACCGCGGCCTTCGCCACCGTCGCGGTCGGTCACCTGAACCTGATCTCCATCGCTTTTGCCGTGTTGTACATAGGGCTGGGGGCAGACTTCGCCATCCACTTTCTGCTGCGGCATCGCGAGGTGCGGGCAGACGGCCTGCCGGCGACCGAGGCCATCCATGTGTCCGGCGGCGAAGCCGGAGCCGCATTGACCGCGTGTACCATCACCAACGCCATCGGTTTCTATGCGTTCATTCCCACCGATTACAGCGGGGTGGCGGAATTGGGGATCATCTCCGGTACCGGCATGGTGATCAGCCTGCTGGTTACGCTTACCATCGGACCCGCCCTGTTACGTTATTTTCCGAAACGGCCGCCGGCGAAATCCAGTATGAAAAGCTCTGTGGGCAAGGTGCTCGAGTTGTCGTTGCGATGGCATAAACTGACTTATGCAGCCACGCTGGCGGCTCTGATCGTCGCTATTGCAGTATTGCCCCAGGTAAGATTTGACTACAATCTGCTGAATATGAAGGATCAGCAGGGACAGGCGGTGCAGGCTTTTCGCAAGCTTCTTGGGGACCCGGACCAGTCGCCCTGGCACGGCGTCGTGCTGGCCGACGATCGTAAGGAAATGGAACGTTTGGCGCAGCGTCTGGCCGAACTTCCCGAAGTGAACAAGGTGGTCACGATTTCCGATTTCGTGCCAACGGAGCAAGAGCAGAAATTTGCGCTCATCGAGGAGATGGCGCTCACGACGGGCCCGATCATGCCGTCGGCGCCGGCGCCGGTGGCGGGCGAGCAAGGTTCAACGCAGCAGCGCAAGGCATTGGATGCGTTGCGTGCGCTGGGTGAGGCGTTGGGCAGGTTCGTTGCCGAGCATCCGGATCATCCCGATTCGGTGACCGCCCGCGCCCTCAGATCATCCCTTACCGATCTGCTGGCTCGACTCGAATCGGCCGGTACTGACGACAGGAGGAGATTGCTGAATTCAGTGGAGGAGGATCTGCTTGCTACGCTGCCCGACGCTTTGCAGGGTCTGCGCACCGTTACTGAGGCGACCCCGTTTGGTGAGCAAGATCTGCCTGCATCGTTGGTCGACCGCTGGCGCAGCCGGACAGGCGAATACCGGCTGGCGGTTTATCCGGCGGAGGATCTCAACGACAACGACGCATTGCGGCGTTTTGTGCAAGCCGTGCAGCAAGTGGCGCCGCAGGCCACGGGAGCGCCGTTTGTGAGTCTGGAAGCCGGCGATGCCGTCGTGCGGGCCTTCGCTCACGCGTTTTTACTGGCGCTGGTGGGCATTACCGCCGCATTGCTGATATTGTTGCGCAGTGTAAAGTATACGCTGTTGGTACTGATTCCGCTATTGCTGTCCAGTTTATTTACCGCCGCTTTTACCGTCCTGTTTAATGTGCCGTTCAACTTCGCCAATATCATTGCGTTGCCGCTGCTGCTGGGAATTGGTATCGACAGTAGTCTGCACATGGTGCACCGAAGTCTGAATAACGAGATGGTGAGCGAAATTCTGATTCACACCAGTACCGCGCGCGCTATTTTTTACAGCGCCTTGACGGCTCTGGTCGATTTTGCGAGTTTGATGATATCGTCGCACCAGGGGACCGCCAGTATAGGCATAATGCTTACGGTAGGGCTGACTTTTACTTTGATTTGTACTCTCGTTATACTGCCGGTGTTGCTGCGGGCCCCGGGTCAAGGTGCGAAAGCCTGATCATGAGCCCGCGTCAAGCAAAAAATCTTTGTGGATCATGGCGCTAAAGTTGAAAATGAGCGGCCAACCACCGGATTTAGGGTTATACTTCGTACTTAGCCCGGATCGCCATATTGCTGATGTAACGAGTGTCGGATCGACCGGCCTGGTTGGCCCTACTCCTGCTTAATCATGATGCGTAACCTTTCGACGACCGCTCTATTGCTGGCATGCGCAGTG
>JAKDMK010000546.1 GCA_030452365.1 Nitrococcus sp. | reverse complement strand
TGCAGTCCGAGCGGCGGGATGTGGATGAACGGTGGGTGATTTGATGCAGCCTTGTGGATTGCTGCAGACCCGCGATCGGCCTCGCGTTCCGGGCATCCAACGAGCCTCGTGCCGCGTGAATCGCTACCCAGCTGATTCCCTTAACAATAAGCTACGAATCGCGTAGCTCTCGGCAGTGAGGGGCTCTGTATCGCGTCGAATTCAAGTGCTTCCCGTTCGGAAGGGATACCTTCCACAAGATTGAATCAAGCGGCGGTTCGTCCTGTGGATTGATTCTCGAGAACGAGGGCGTCCGGTTCCTGTGCGTCAGCAAAGACACGCTCGATCTTACCTGCCGGTGACCATTTGGGGATGGTGCCGGAGCTCACAGAGGATCGAGATGGTGGCGATGTCGATGACGCAAATTTGAGCGTGTTGCCGGACTACCTGCTGGCCTCTCGGCAGGTCGCGTGCACAAGGCTGGATAGATTTTGTTCCGCGTCACGCCAGCCCTACTGAGGGAATGAGGGCTATGAGGCATGCTCTAGGGGTATTAGGAATTGTTGCCGCCTGCGTACTCTTGGCGGTTTCCGCCGCCATGAATTGGCGCTTCGGCCTTAGTCTCGGCAGGACCGAGCTCGACGGCCAAATATACGGGGCTGCCAGCGCAGCAGCAGACTGCATGAAAGCGCTGGTGCCATTCTTCTTCTTTGCCGCGATAAGAAACAGGGCTTGGAGCCAGGCGGCAGCGTCAATGGTGGTCTGGGTCGTCGTCACGGCATATTCGCTGACGTCGGCGTTCGGTCACGCCGCACTCAACCGCTTCGACGTTGCGGGAGACCGCGTGCACGAGAAGACGCTCTACAATAATTTGAGCGCCGATCTCGCGCGAGCCAAGGAGCAGCTGGGCTGGGTGCCACAGCATAGGCCCGCAGGCACTATTCAAGCAGAAATCAACTCTGCGAAGAATGAGAGACGTTGGGCGTCGACGTCCGGTTGCACGGATGTCACGGCCGCGAAAAGCCGGGTCTTCTGCGAGGGCTACAACACTCTCGTGTCCGAGCTGGCCTCGGCGGAGCAAGCCGGCGCTCTCGAAGCACGCATTGCCGAAGTCAATGCAAAGCTCAGTGGGATAGACAGCTCCAAGGCGATGTCGGAAGCGGATCCGCAGGCTGCGGTTATCGCCAAGCTCACCGGGGTCGATATCGACAAAGTTCAGCTTGCGATGACACTGTTCATTGCGTTGCTGCTCGAGGTCGGATCGGGCTTCGGTCTGTACATCGCCTGCAGCCAGTGGCGTCTCTACGATAGCCGTACTCCGGCCGCCCCAGCATTCCTGGCGACGGCCGCCGGCGGCACCCCCGCGGCAGCGATGGCGGTCCCGAACATTGTTCCGGCAAGCGTGGCAATTGAAAAGCCACGTCAGGAGGCCAACGACAATGTCACCAAGACGTCGCCGGTCCCGCAACGACTCATTGCTCCAGAGAACGATGTGGAGCGTTTCTACAAGGAACGAATTGAAGCACAGGATGGATCGAGCCTTACAGCAACCGCACTCTACGAAGACTACTGTGCCTGGTGTGAGGAACAGCAAAAGGAGCCTCTAGCACTACCGACATTCGGTCGCGATTTTGGAGAGTTGGGTATCCAAAAAGCGAAGATTGCAGGCAGAGTCCGGTATATCGGTATCGCATTGCGACCCGGAGTGGTGCTCGAGGAGGATAAGAATACGCCGGCCTTCGGTGTAAAGGCCGCCTGAAACTCAGGCGCTTGGAGGGGCCCCGCAAGGGGCCTTTTCTTTTTGAGACGGCGTGGACACCACGCAATGAAAGGGCAGCTTCGGCTGCCTTTTCCCGTTTTGGCCGCGTCAATGGCCGATCTTGCCAGCTAGAGCGGCTCCGGTTTTCGTTGAATCACGGAACGTCTCTAGATTTTTGTTCTCGTGCTTCTTATCGGAAAACCGGCACCCACTTTTCCGGAAGCACTCTATTGGGTAATCAAGATGCCGCCAGCAACGTCCTTGCCGATGTTTTGGAAATCGCGCTCTATGGCTTCTTCGCTGTACGGGAGGAACGCCTTGTCGGGAGATGCGCAGTCCTGCAGCATCTTCTTGCC
>JAKDMK010000134.1 GCA_030452365.1 Nitrococcus sp. | reverse complement strand
TCCGAGACGATTGTCCGCAGCCTGGTACACCCCAGACCACCATTCGAAAATCGCGCGTGTGGAGCAAGCACTGGCGGCGCTGGGGCAGCGTCTGGTGGTGGAGGCGGCGTGACGGCACCAGCACATAGGCGTTAGGGTACGCCGGCCGTGGGTGCAGCAGATCAGTCGCGAAGCCGCCAGTTGCTGCGCTCCTGCCGCGACACTTCGCGCGTGCCGCCGATGTAGCCGCCGGAACGGGCCAGCGCGACGAATCGCGTTACGTCTGCACGCAATTCCTGCGCATCGAACGCGGCGCGGTCGTATTTCTTTTTGGTCACGGTTGTTGCGCACCTCTAGAGCGAAGCCTCTACGCTGGTGGCTGATCGCCGGTACCGGGCAAACCCGCAACCACCCGAGCCCAGTCATTCTCCACAGCGGAAACCGCCGTCGAGACGAGCTGCCCTTGCAGTT
Source organism: Nitrococcus sp. (assembly GCA_030452365.1). Classification (GTDB taxonomy): domain Bacteria; phylum Pseudomonadota; class Gammaproteobacteria; order Nitrococcales; family Nitrococcaceae; genus Nitrococcus. Next base: position 6,117 of record JAKDMK010000134.1, on the reverse strand, counting down.
CGTGAATCGCGGGCCGCCCGTACTCACCATCAGATAGAGTGTAAACGCTGACCACGCGATCCGTGGGATGCACCAACCAGCATTCCATGACGCCATCCCGTTCGAATGCGGCTGGTTTCACGGTCTGGTCGTGGGCGGCGGTGTAAGGCGAAAGCACCTCGATGACCCAGTCCGGGGCGCCACGATAGCACTCGGCGTCGAGTTTTGTGGGGTCGCAAACCACGTGATGTCCGGTTGCAAGATGGTGGTGATGTCATCGTCGGCCTTGTCCGCTCCCGGCAGGCGCACGTCGAAAGGTGCCACGTTGACCTCGCAGGGACCGCCCTCCAGGGCATCAGCGATCTGGCGCAACAGCTCTACCACCAACCGTTGGTGCAAGCTGCACCGGTGCCGGGGACATGGCATAAGCCACCCCGTCAATCAGCTCATAGCGCACGTCTTCCGGCCAGGTGCGGTATTTACCGTAGCTGTGGCGTTGGGAATCACGCAGCGGCAAACCCATAACAACCTCGAATCGACATCGTTACCGTCGATCGCAGCACGGACCGGTGACACGACAGACCAATACAAACTTCCAGCGAATTATGGTGTTGCATTCGCACCGGAATCAGGACGTTTAATTGGCGTGTAACGAACTGAGTTAACGCCAATTAGTCAAAGCTCCCGCGCCGATTGCACAGGCCAGCCGCCGACAACGGGCCTGCCTGTGGCAGACAGGGGTCTTGCCCGAACAACGGGCACCGCCCATAAGCCACTGGGTGATACCCCTGCCAGCGGCAGACAGACGCAACACACAGCCCAACGCCACTTTCCTTTAGCCAGTGGCAGGAGAGCGTTCCGCCGCAGCCTTGGGCCAAGCCAGAAAGTGCTGTCCAAAGGAACAAATCACGCCTCGCGCCCGGTGGGGTCGCCCCGTTTTCGCCGTAGCCGCGGGGCGGATGTCCCGCTGCTGCACGTGAATCACCCGTTGACCTGCGCGGAAATAGGCGTTTATGCTTCCTATACCCGGGAGGGCTTGGAATTTCTATACCTTGTCCCTATTCCTTCAATGGATTAAAACGAACTCCCGCAAATGGAAACTGCTTCCAAATAACTATTAGGTACAGACATAAAACCCATGAGAATTGCACAGGTTGCGCCCCTTTACGAAAGCATCCCACCGAAATACTATGGAGGCACGGAACGCATCGTCTCTTATCTGACCGAAGAGCTCATGAATCAGGGGCATGACGTTACCCTTTTTGCCAGCGGCGACTCTATTACCAGCGCTAGACTGTATCCTATGGTGGAGCAAGCTTTACGGCTTGATCGTCATTGTCAGGATCCCGTGGCACACCACATCCTCATGTTGGATAACGTAGCAGCGCTAGCCTCCAACTTTGACATTATTCATTTCCATATCGACTATTTGCATTTCCCGCTAGTCCGTGCGCTTCACATTCCCCATGTTACCACCCTGCATGGGCGGCTAGATATTCCCGACCTGGTTCCTCTATACCAGCGTTTCCGAGAGATGCTTGTGGTATCAATTTCCAATGATCAACGGCGACCCCTGTCTTTTGCTAATTGGCAGGATACGGTCTATCATGGCCTACCAGAGAGACTCTATACTTTTCATCCGCAACCGAACAATTATCTCGCCTTTATTGGCCGCATCTCGCCGGAAAAAGGAGTCGATCGGGCAATCGAAATTGCCATCCGTGCGGGCATGGAGATCCGCATTGCAGCGAAAGTGGACAAAGCCGATAAAGAGTATTTCGAGGATCAAATCAAGCCCCTGTTGGCCCACCCCCTAGTCCACTATATTGGAGAAATCGGCGAAAAGGAGAAAAATGAATTCCTTGGCCAAGCCGATGCGCTGCTGTTCCCGGTCGATTGGCCGGAACCCTTTGGGCTAGTCATGATTGAAGCTATGGCTTGTGGTACGCCTGTGATCGCCTACCGCCGAGGCTCTGTCCCTGAAGTGATACAAAATGGCGAAACGGGTTTTATCGTTGAAAATGTAGATCAGGCATTGGCGGCGGTAAAAAGAATAAGCGAAATAAGCCGCCTGTGTTGCCGTCAGGTATTCGAAGAACGGTTTTCTGCTCGACGCATGGCCAAAGACTACCTCGAAGTGTACCAGGCTATTATTCAGACACCCACCTTCCAACCAAGACTGGTAGGTTAAACTGACCCATGGCATTAGATGATGTAGTTCGCATCAACGACCAATGGTACGTCCTTGCCACTTCGTCGCAGGCCGATGACCGTACCTGCGTGCTCAAGGACGGCGAAACTTTCGCCGTCTTTGACCGCTACGGCGACATCCAACACCTCGGCATAGGCGAACAGGGAATTTACCACCAAGATACACGTTTCCTCTCTTACTTCGAATTCAATATTAATGAAAGGCGACCATTGGTCCTGAATTCTACTGTCAAACAAGACAACACCCTGTTGACGGTGGATCTCACCACATCGGATCTCTATAAAGATAATCAACTTGTGACTCACAAAGGAACCTTGCATATTTTCCGCAGCAAGCTGCTCTGGGAAGGTACGCATTATGAACACATGCGCCTTTTCAACTATGGGGATAAGATCATCAGCCTCCATTTAGACTTTCAGTTTGGCGCCGATTATGCGGATATCTTCGAAGTCCGTGGTGCTAAGCGCGTTACACGTGGTCAAGATCTGCCGGTACAACATAAGGAACAAGAACTCGTACTCGGCTATCAAGGTTTAGATGGTGAGACTCGCCGCACCCGCATTCTTTTCAGTCAACCGCCGGACCGGCAAGAGGACGGTCGCATATATTTCCACATTCAACTGCCGCCCAAAGAGGAAAAATCGCTCTACTTCACTATCGCCTGTGAAACAAACGCTAAAAAAGCGCCTGTTCTAGCGTATAAAACAGCCCTTTCCCACAGCAATAATGCGGGAACAGCCGACCGTGAGCGGATAGGGTGCGTTTTCACTAGCAACGAGCAGTTCAATGACTGGCTTAATCGCTCGGCGGCGGACCTGCAGATGCTGACTACCCAGACCTTGCAAGGGGATTATCCCTACGCAGGGGTGCCTTGGTTTAGCACCCCTTTCGGGCGTGATGGGATCATCACGGCGTTGCAGTACTTGTGGCTCAATCCAAAACTAGCGCGAGGTGTATTAAGTTTTCTGGCGACAACTCAGGCCAAGGAAGAAACTCCCGCTCAGGATGCCGAACCCGGCAAGATTCTCCACGAGGCGCGCCAAGGGGAGATGGCAGCCCTCCACGAGGTGCCTTTTGGGCGCTATTATGGCAGCGTAGATGCCACACCTTTATTCGTCGTGCTAGCCGGGGCCTATTATCAGCGTACGGGCGACCGAGAATTGTTAGAAACTATTTGGCCCAATATAGAATGTGCGCTCGCTTGGATCGACGACTACGGTGATAGCGACGGGGATGGTTTTGTAGAGTATTCTCGGCACAGCAGCAACGGTTTGGTACACCAAGGGTGGAAAGATTCCGAAGATTCTATTTTTCACCAAAATGGGAGCCCCGCTGAAGGCCCCATTGCCTTATGTGAAGTACAGGGTTATGTCTACGACGCTAAGAAAACAGCCGCCAAATTGGCCACTTTCCTCGATGACATGAATCGCGCCACGGAATTGGAACGTCAAGCGCGCACGCTCAAGGAAAAGTTCAATCAAGCGTTTTGGTGCGATGATATCGGCACCTTCGCGCTGGCGCTGGATGGCCACAAACGGCCCTGCCGCGTCACCGCATCCAATGCTGGCCATGCGCTTTTTAGTGGGATTGCTAGTCGGAAATATGCCAAGCGCTTGGCGGAAACCCTGATTAACGAGGCTTCTTTTAGCGGCTGGGGTATCCGAACAATTGCCACTACTGAACGCCGCTTCAACCCCATGTCTTATCATAATGGCTCCATCTGGCCCCACGATAATGCTATCGCCGCTATGGGGCTAGCCCGCTACGGGTTTAAAGCGCAGGCATTACAGATTCTGACGGGGCTGTTCGACGCCAGTATTGTGATGGATTTACACCGTTTGCCCGAGTTGTTTTGTGGTTTTGGCCGTCCGCCTGGCCAGGGACCTACCCTCTATCCAGTCGCCTGTTCACCCCAGGCTTGGGCAAGCGGTACGGTATTTTACCTGCTTCAAGCCTGCCTCGGCTTAACCTTCTCAGAAGAGAAACCCCAATTACGGTTTCACCACCCCCGCCTGCCTGAATATATGCAGCGCCTCAAGATCACGAATCTGCGCTTCGGCAACGCCGTGATTGACCTCGAACTTAGGCGCCACTTGCACGATGTGGGTGTCAATGTACTGCGCAAGGAGGGTGACCTGGAGGTGGCGGTCATCGTCTGAGATCTTACCTCGCTCAGGTCCCGAAGGGGGCACCGACTTGGATGGTAACGTACCAGATCCAAAACTCATTACCTCCGATGGCATTGCTCTCGGTGAATCGTTCACCGTTTTCGTTCGGATAGATGGGTAATAATCCACGAGGTTTCAAGAGGCTAGAGCACGAGAAAGTCCTTGGGAACTCCTGCCGATCACACCGGTTACGCAGTCGCTATGAGCCAGGCGTTCGTGCGCAAGGGCGAGGCGCTCTGTCCGAACACACCGAGAACGGAGCTACCAGCCAAACCGAAAGGCGCGTGAAGACAGTCGCCTAAGCTGCCAGATTAAGCTCCCGTGCTGTAGAATCAACGCGTTCGCTTAATCTAACGCCGAAAATGGAAACAGTATGCAAAGCAGGCAGGAGTTAGCCCCGAGCAGATGGAGGTGGCAACTGGCCACCCTCCTAATAATGCCCATCTTCTTGGCGGGCTGTGGCATTAATAACATCCCCACCTATGACGAACAGGTCAAATCGGCCTGGTCACAGGTGCAGAACCAGTATCAGCGGCGCGCCGATCTGGTGCCCAACCTGGTGCAAACGGTAAAGGGCTTCGCCAAACAGGAAAGGGAGACCCTGACCGCAGTGGTGGAAGCGCGCGCCAAGGCGACCTCCATCCAGGTAGATGCCAGCATCGTGGACGATCCGCAGAAGCTGCAACAATTCCAGCAGGTACAGAGCCAGCTCACTGGCGCCCTGAGTCGTTTGATGGCGGTCTCCGAGCGCTACCCGGAGCTGAAGTCGAATCAAAATTTCCTAGCGCTCCAATCCCAGCTGGAGGGCACCGAGAACCGGATCGCAGTCGCCCGGCGCGACTTCATCCTTGCCGTCAATCGCTACAACACCGAGCTTCGGACCTTCCCCGGCCGAATCTGGCACAGCCTTCTGTACAGCGATTTGCCGCTGCGTGAAAACTTCGAAGCTACGGCCGACAATGCGGATCAAGCGCCCCAAGTGAACTTCTGATGACGCATCATCTACGACTCCCCGCGTTGCTGCTTTTGTTGTTGTTTACCCTTTCGGCCCAGGCGCAGCCCGATTTCCCCTCGCTTAGCGGCCGGGTGGTGGACCAGGCCGGGCTGCTGGAGGCGCCAGTCGAATCCCGGCTGACAAAGATGCTTGAGGCGCATGAGAAAGCCACCGCCGAACAAGTGGTGGTGGTCACGGTGCCGAATCTGCAAGGCTATCCCATGGAGGATTTCGGTTACCAGCTGGGGCGCTTCTGGGGCATCGGCCAGAAAGGCAAGGATAATGGGGCGCTACTGATCGTCGCGCGCGACGAGCGCAGAATCCGCATCGAGGTCGGCTATGGCCTGGAAGGGCGCCTGACGGATGCGCAGTCCTCGGTGATCATCAATCAGGTGATTGCACCCGCCTTTAAGAAGGGCGATTTCGCCGGTGGCATTACCCGTGGCACCCAAGCGATATTGCAGGTCCTGGGTGGCAAGCCCCTTGAAGCGCAGGCGACGGATACGCGCACCCGCTCTAGCGGTGCACCCGAGCTGCCCATGGCCGTCGTGTTGTTTGTATTAATGGTCATCGTCACCACTTTCCTCCGCGGCGGCAGGGGCCGAGGCGGCCGTGCATTGCTGGCCGGGGCGCTCCTGGGTAGCCTCTTGGGCCGTGGCGGGCATGGGGGCGGCTTTGGCGGTGGAGGTGGTTTTGGCGGCGGAGGTGGAGGTTTCGGCGGTGGCGGCGCCGGAGCAAGCTGGTAGTATGGACTATCCTTTTTT
>JAKDMK010000133.1 GCA_030452365.1 Nitrococcus sp. | reverse complement strand
GTATAGCTTGCGTTCCAGCAGGTGTGGGTACGCACCCATCGGTTCCAGCAGCGCTTCGAGTTTCGCACGCAGGCGCCGGTGCCCTTCCATGTTGTTCTCGGTCTGCTCGACCACCACCCGGCCGCCGTCGTAGCGAATGCGGTTTTCCGGACGTGGCAGATCTTCGCTCGACAGCCAGAAATCCAGCGAATGCCGCCCCAGTAATGCGAACGGCATTTCGGGAAACCATTGCAGCCACTCGGGCAGCGCCTCGCCGCGGATGGTGTCGGGGTGCGACTTGCCGGTCATCTGGATCAGGCCGAGCGGGTAATCCCAGTCGTCGGCGCAAAAATAGAAATCACTCAAGCCCACGGTCTTCTGGAACACCGTGTCGTTGGGTTGCTTGCCAACCGCCATCAGCACCGACTGGTTGTGGCGAATATAGTTGCGCCCGAGCTGGTCGGAGCCATTGGCGAGGCCGTTCGGGTGCTTGTCGTTGGCCGAGCGCAGCAACAGCAGCGCCGATGAGAGCGCGCCACAGGCGACCACCACGATGTCGGCGCCATGGGTTTCCTGCGCACCGTTGCGTTCCACCTGCACGGTGGTCACCTTGCGTCCTGATGCGTCGGTAGCGAGCCGCGACACGTAGGCGCCGGTCAGCAACGTCACGTTGGGATACGCTGCCAGCATTGGGTCAATGCATATGACTTGCGCATCGGCCTTGCCGTTGGTGAGGCAGGGATAGCCGTCGAATGCGCCGCAACGGATACACGGGCTGGTGGGGGCGACGGTGCCGTCCTTCTCGTCTAACAGGATACCCAGCGGCATGTGAAACGGATGTAGCCCGTGTCGCGAGAACGTGTCGGATAGTTGTTGCATCCGCGGTTCGTGCGACACCGCTGGATACGGATACGGCCCGCTGCGGGCCGGCTCGGTCGGGTCCTCGCCGGCCGCGCCGTGGACGTGAAATAGCCTCTCGGCCGCGTCGTAGTACGGCGCAAACACATCGTATTTCAGAGGCCACTCGGGCGAGACACCGTCGGCGTGCTGCAGCACTTCGAAATCGCGTTCGCGCAGCCGGAACAGCGCGGCGCCGTACATCTTGGAATTGCCCCCGACGAAGTAGTGCAAGCCGGGGTGGAATGCCTCACCCGTCTTGTCGTACCAGGTCTCATCGGCCTCATAGAGATGATCAACGAAGATTTTCTGCGGGCTCCAGTTGTCGATCGAACGCTTGAGGAAATCGCCGCGTTCGAGGATCAGGATCCTCTTGCCGGATGGCGCCAACCGCTGAGCCAGCGCGGCGCCTCCGGGACCGGATCCGATCACGATGAGGTCATGATGGTCGGTCATGGTCTGCCCGTGTCTAATGACGAAGCGCTTTGTACCACTAATGAAACGGGCGCATGATTTGTCCACCGCGTAAGGTTCCCGCAATTGGACGTGTGCCCCGAGGCAGTATAGGTGCGCGCTCGCCTGAATTCCACACCGGTTCCTAGGTACGGCGGCCAAGGCTTCCGCCACCATGCGCCAAAGGAGGTGGCTGCTCGGAGCAGCCGATGATGGGGCCGGCCGGCTCGGCCGGCTCAGCTAGCGCTGTGCAGTCGCCGGCGCCAAACGTAAACGAGACCCGCCAATAATGCGGCCAGCAGCAGCGCGATCACGAGCGGCTCGATTCGCTGCACAACGGCCAGGACCGCGCCGATGTCGCGATCGAGCCAGTATGTGCCGAGCCCCCAGACCGCAACCCAAATCACCGCGCCGAGCAGGTTCCAGAAAGTGAAGCGCCACCATGGCATCCTCAGCATGCCGGCCATGATGCCGCTAAGCTGCCGCGGGCCGTCAAAAAAGCGGGCAAACAGGATGAACCAGCCGCCATAGCGGCGAAACAGCAGGTCGACCCGGCCGAGCCGGGTGTCGCTGATCGGCAGCATTTGCAGCAGGCGCCGGCCGCCGACCCGGCCGATCAGATAGCCGACGCTGTTGCCCAGCGCGGCGGCCACCACGGCCAGCGCGAGGACCGCGGTGATGCTCAGGCCGCCGTGCCCGGCCTCGATCGCCGCGGCGATCAGCAGCGTCTCACCCGGTGCGGGGACGCCCATGCCCTCGACGCCTATCGCGACGAACACCGCCGCATAGCCATAGCGTTCGAGCAGGGGCTGCACCTTTGCGATCCCGGCCTCGACCTCCTTGATCACCACCCGCTCAACCTCGTGCAGACGCGACGGCGCCGGCTCGCGGGTCTGGGCCGAGACGTGAGACTGCCCCGCCAGCCAGACGAGCACAACCACGGCTGCGAACCATAGCAATCGGTTGGTCATCCAGGAAGGCCGCGTCCAGCGATCAGCGGCATCCCCCGGAACGGCGCTGCTCGGCACGATCACCATCCCAAGGATACTTCCCGCAGGTCACCAGTAGCTTGCTGCCAGGGCGTCGCTGCATGAGTGTGCGCGACAGTGAAATCCAAATACAGCTCTTCGAAGTCGGCATCCTGTGCCAGTTCCTCGAACCTGCAATCAGGCGCCTCTCGCCTCCCATCGGGAGAAGCCCCTGTACACGTCAAAGTCCAAACTCCAGCGGCGGATCTCGCCACGCCGCAGCGGCGTAAGCGATCCAGAGCACCGCCTCGATGAACAAGCTGTGTCAGGTTTGATCGAGGGCCACCACCACATCGCGGCCCTTGATCTTGTACTCGAGCTTCAGCAGCTGCTGGTCCTGGTCGAACCAGAGCGAGGCCCGCCAGTCGCCGGTAAAGTCGAACCGTTCGGCGTCGAATGATTTACCGTCGACCTTTATTCTCTCGTCACGCTTACTGACTTTGACATTCATTAGGCGCAGATCGGTAACATTGAACAGCAGCGACTGCTCTGTGATCTGATAGTTCCAGACCGAATTGGGGAAGGCATTGGGCGGCAGCGTCAGGTTCTTGCCATTGAGGGTGGCGGCAAACTCGTCTGGCTTGCGCTGGATGGATGCGAGATACTTATCGCCGTCGTCGTTTGTGTAGCCGTCCAAGGCCTGTAGCTCGCCCGACCGCCAGCGCTCGGTGAGATCGTCCGAGAAGCTGTAGACCTCGAAGCCGAGCACGGAGTACGAGGCGTTGGTCTTGAGCGATTCGACCTCGCCTTCGGCGTCGTATGTGACCGTATAGTGCACTTGGCCAATCTTCTTGCCGTCGACCCGTATGCTTGCGAAATGATTCTCGTGCGTCTTATCGGCGGCCGCCGCGGCGCCGATCAAGCCGAGCACAATGACCGCCGCGAGCCACCATATCAGTCGTCGCATTGTCTTCCTCGGATCGTTTGAGAAATCTGGTGCGTCCCCTGCTCGCACAGGCGCGGGTCAACCATTGCGGGCGCACAGGCAGTATAAACCGCCGTGTCGCCTTTTCCATCTGACAGCACGCCGCTGCCGGCGTCCATCGGCGCCCGCGCTCGGCATCGATCTGAGTCACGATTTGCCTTTGAGCGGCATCCCGCCGCCTGAGCCCCCTCCGACGATGGTTTCGCAAGCCGCGCCTTTCCCGTGGCGCTGACCCGCTTAACCAGCCGCCACCGTTACCGCGCCGCTCGCCTTGCAGCCCGCGCAATATATACGGGTCTGAGCCGAATGGCACTTACTTAGTATCGGCGGCCTTGGCCGGATCCCACTTGCAATGATAGTCGAAACGTCCGGGCATCTAACCGGTTACTACCCAGCGCCGTTAGTGACTCACCAAAAAAGGTTGGCCACTGCTCAGCGCATCTGTCTTGTTGAAGGAGGAAGGCTTCCCTCGCCTTCATCTACAAGCTGCCGCTTGATTTCTTCGAAAATGCAGAAGAACCTATTTTTTTGCGCGCCAGATTCTTTCGAATGGAAGCCGCCACGCGCGCGGGGCGATCAGCTGATGAATCGCATTCGGGCCCCACGTGCCCGGATCGTATTCACGCACCGGTGGCGGATCGTCCAACAGCGGCTGCGAAATCTCCCAGAGCCGCTCGATGCCCTCGGATGTCGTGAACAACGTATGGTCGCCGTACATTGCGTCCAGGATAAGGCGCTCGTACGCCTCCAGGACATCGCCGACGTTCGCGGTCTCCTGCATGGCGAACTGCAGGCTCGGTTTCTCCAGCTTCATCCCCGGACCCGGCCGCTTGCCATAGAACGACAACGACATCTTCGCCTGGTCGGCGAGGTCGAACGTCAGGTGGTTCGGGCCGTGCGCACCGACCCCCGAGCCGGGCGGGAACATAGTTGTCGGCGGCTCCCGGAACGCGATCGAGATGATCCGTTGCCCATCCGCCAGGTACTTGCCGGTGCGCAGGTAGAACGGCACGCCCGCCCAGCGCCAGTTGCTTATCTCGGCTCTGAGCGCGATGAAAGTCTCGGTGTCGGAATCGGGCGAGACAGCGGGTTCCTCGCGGTAACCGCGTACCTGGCCGCGGACCACGTTGATCGGATCAAGCGGCCTCATCGACCGGAACACCTTGTTCTTCTCTAGGCTGATCGCTTCTGGCGCGAGTTCGGTCGGCGGCTCCATCGCGATGAACGCAAGGACCTGGAACAAGTGTGTGACCACCATGTCCTTGAACGCGCCGGTCTGCTCGTAGAACTGTGCGCGACCTTCCAGCGTCAGTTTCTCCGGAACATCGATCTGAATGCATTCGATGAACTGGCGGTTCCAAATCGGCTCGAACAGACCGTTGGCGAACCGGAACACGAGGATGTTCTGGGCAGGTTCCTTGCCCAGGAAGTGATCGATACGGAAGATCTGCGACTCGTCGAATACCTCGTGGATCTGCGCGTTCAGCTTCACCGCGCTCGATAAGTCGACGCCGAACGGCTTCTCCATGATGATGCGGGAGTTCTTCGCCATAGCCGCTTCTTCCAAGGTCCGAACGACCGTTGTCGCGGCCTTCGGCGGGACGCTCAGATAATGTAGCAATCGGGCGTTGTCACCGAGGATGTTCATCTGCTCGGCTACGGCCTGAGCCAACGCGCCGGCGCCTTTGCCCTGCGGCACGTAACTCACTATCGATTCGAAGGCCTTCCATTCCTCGCTCGTGACCTTCTTGCGACCGAATGAGTAGACCGCTTCCTTCGCCAGTGCGCGGAATTTGTCAGTATCCAGGTCGTCAAGTGACGTTGCCACAATCCGCATGTTCGGCGCGAGGTTGTGCCGCGACAGGTAAAACATGCCCGGAATGAGCTTCCGTTTCGCAAGATCACCCGTCGCGCCGAACAGTACGACCACGTGCGGGTCAGCGTGGGTTTGAGCGGTGAGCCCCATCTTGTACCTTCCGGGAGTTGTGGGCCGCCTTCGCGGCCGGTATGGACGAGGCGGGCCAACCGATCGTCAATTGCTCGGCGCTATGTCGGCCGCGGCCATCGCGGCACCGACAATTCCGGCGGTGTTCAACAACGCCGCGGTGGCCCTTGCCGGCCCCGCTCCCAGTCCCCGGCTAGCTCCGTAGCCTATCGCCGCGTGGCCCACCCCGGCTACCACGCAGCTCTGGCGTGCCCCGGTCCGGCCGGTGGGCTTGCATGCGCATCCGTTGCACCGCGGGTGCGGTGCTCGCATGGGTCGTGCTCAGCCGCGGCCTAGGGCGCTGACCAAGCAGGTGACCAGCGGCTTCAGGAAATAACGTTCGCTGGGCATGACGTACGTTGTAACGCCGTGGCGGGTTAGCGTCTGCGCCACCAGCGGGCCGACCGCGGCCACGGTGATGCGCGCCAGCGCGGCTTGCAGGGCTTGCTCCTGCCCGCGCCCGCGGGCGACCGCAAATAGGCGTCGCACCTGGGCGGAACTGGTGAAGGCGATGGCGTCGACACCCCCGCCCGCCAGCATTTTGATCAATGCCGCCACGTCATCGTCCTGGGCCTGATCGGCATAGACATAGGGCGCCACCGCTTTCACCTCGGCGCCCGCGCCACGCAGGAAGGTCTGGAGTTTGTCGTTGGGGTCGCTGCCATAGAGCTGCACGCCGACCGCGCGTCCGACCAGATTCTCCCGTGCCAGCGCTTCAATCACCCCATCGGTGGTTGGCGTTGTCGCCGCCAGGCCGCTACGCAGGCCGAGTTCCTGCAGGGCGCGTGCCGGCTTGGGTCCGCGGGTGATCGCGCGCACCTCGCCCAGCCGGGTCACGAAACGTTCCCGCAGATTCCCGCCCGCGCGTTCCGCCGCACCGAGCAGCCGATGCAGACCCTCGCCGGTAAGCAAAATCAGATCATCGCAGCCGCCCTGGGCGAAGTCCGCCAGCCACGCCTCGATGGGTACCGGGTTCGGTGCGTCGCGGATGTCCACCAACGGACAGCGCAACACCACCGCGCCGCGGGCTTCCAGCATGGACGTGAACAGGTCGAGTTGGCGCGACTCCGGCACCGCGACGCGGCGGCCGGTGAGGGGGCGGTCCTGGCGATCAGCGCGTTCGGACATCGAGGTAGGGGTTCCAGAGTCTAGCAGGCATAAACGCCCTACGCGGGCTTCAGGCGCAAATTGTGCGCGGTGTTAATGAGCCCGACGTGCGAGAATGCCTGCGGAAAATTACCCAGCAGGCGCTTTTGCCGCGGGTCATATTCCTCCGCCAGCAGGCCGACGTCGTTGCGGATCGCGA
>JAKDMK010000545.1 GCA_030452365.1 Nitrococcus sp. | reverse complement strand
AGCTTCTCGATGAACTGCTCGGCCTTGGCACCGAGCGCTATGAGCAGCGTGGTCGTCGGCTCGATGAGCGGCTCGGGCTCGGGCTCGGGCTCGGCGTGCGGCGGGCGCTCGCTCGGTGCCTCTTTGGGCGTGCGCAGCGGATCATTTCGCAAATGCGGCCGCTTGCTTTGCATGCCTGGCGCTCCTTGGCTCATGGTTTGGCTCCCGTTGATGGCGACAGCGTCTGCCGGCCGCCCATGCAGCGAAGGAAAGCATGCTTACATTTATATGTCAAGCATACTTTCTCTCGTTGCTCAACTTGGGCTACAGCTCGGGTCGCCCGAGCACGCTGGGAAGCTGTGACTTGATTGGATCGGAAGGATCCAGCGTGGACCTGCGTACAGAAATATACGATCATGTATCCCATGACCGGGGCGGACTTCATCAAGCGGGTACGCAAGCTAGGCCGGCAGCGCGGGGTGGAGGTGCGTTTAGAACCAGACGCCGGCAAGGGTAGCCACGGCAAGCTCTATTATGGAACGCGCCGGACGGTCGTGAAGGATCGCAAGAAGGAACTGAAGAAAGGCACGCTGCACACGATGATTAAGCAGCTCGGATTAGACCCCAAGGACATTCTCTGACGGAGGGCGGGCATGCGATACGTTTATCCGGCGGTTCTCACCCCAGCGCAGGAGGGCGGTTTCCTCGTCGCCTTCCCCGATGTGCCCGAGGCGATAACCGATGGCGACACCCGCGAGGAGGCTTTGCTTGAGGCCGCCGATGCCCTGGACTGCGCGATGGGCTTCTACGTCGAGGCTCGCGAGCCGATCCCGACGCCCTCCGCCATCGCGCCCGGCCAGGAGGCGGTCGCGCTGCCGGCGCTGACCGCGGCTAAGCTCGCGCTCTATAGCGCGATGCGCGAGCAGGGCGTGAGCAACGTGGCGCTGGCCGAGCGCCTGGGTGTCACCGAGACGGTGGTGCGCCGCCTGGTGCATCCGGACCACCAGTCCAAGATCGAGCGGGTGGAGCGCGCGTTAGCGCAGCTCGGCAAGCACCTGGTGGTGGAGGCGGCCTAGAGATTGTGCGCTGACTGAATCGGTTGCGACCAAGGCGCAGGTAGATGGAATGGAGCAGCGCTTGGCCGCCGAGATCAAACAGCTACGCTGGATCGGCGGGGTTTTGGTGGCGTTGAATATCGCCATCCTGGCCAAGCTGCTGCTCGCTTAATACGCATCTGGTAGCGGTAAGCGCGCGCACCATCTGGTGCAGCGCTCGCAACAGCCGATCATCAATTCGGCCATCGGCTGATGCCGCCAGTATGTCTTCAGCGCAATCACGCGCGAGTGCGGATGCGGATCTCCACCGATAAAAGCATTGGTCTTCGGCGATGCCCGTCGCGGTGTCGGCTTCATTCAGCGCGAGTGCTTGCGGCGACATGTGCAGGACCTGCGCGCACCGAAAGAGGTTGTGCAGCCTCAGATTTTTCGTCTCGCCCGATTCCCATTGCGAAATCGCGGCGCGTGTGACGCCAATCCTGAGCGCGAGCTGCTGTTGCGTCAGGCCAGCCCTCTCGCGTCCCAACTTGATTTGTTCGCCTAGCATCATGTAAGCAAACTTACCATACGCTAAGCAAGCAAGCTTGACGAGCGCCTGGTAAGCATGCTTTCCTGTCGCGATGGAGAAACAATCCGCCATTGAGTTGTTCGGCTCGGTAACCGCGCTGGCAGCGGCACTCGGTATCACGCGGCAAGCCATCTATCAGTGGCCGGAGCATCTCTCGCAGGATCAGCAGGACCGGATCACGGGCGCCGCGATCCGCACGGGGCTGGTACGTAAAAATCCACCGGAGTCCGTCCCACCCTTGCCTACCACCGCGCCGCGCCGCCAGGAGCGGCGCAAGGGCGAGCGCCGCGGGCAGGAGCGGCGCCAGAGGGTATAGGGCGGGGCGCGGAGGGTTAGGAGTTAGGGGTGAAGAGTGAGATGGGGAAGTGACAAAGTGACGGGCGGGAGAGGGTGACGCGTGACGAGTGACGCGTGACAGGGAGAGAGTCCCTTCCCCATGTCACCCGTCACCTGTCACTTTCCCAGAATAGGTGTCTGACCCCATTTCCCACACGCCG
>JAKDMK010000544.1 GCA_030452365.1 Nitrococcus sp. | reverse complement strand
CGCCGACGCTGCCGGAATTCACTGACTTCCGTGGGTAATCGCAGGGTGATGACGGCAAGCCGCACGACAAAATAAACCAGAAAAAACGCCACTACCAGCAACACCGCCAGCAAATTAAGCGACAGCTCGATGCGATAAGGGTGCGCCACCACCAGCACATAACCGCTGTTGTACTTCGCCGCAAGCGTCACCGCCACTGCAACGGCAAACAAAACCAGCAGCCAGACCGCTCCCTTCATCCTGAGTCCGGCAGTTGTAGTGGAGTCACCATGACGGTGAACGCCAAGTCGAGTAAAAAATCTTGATGGATCATGGTGCCGAGCTTCACCTGTTTTCCCGGTCGCGCGCAAGACGATAGTTGCGTACCGCGTCGAGACTCGCGGAAATACGCGGCAACTCGATGCCGATTTGGCTGTCCTGCAATTGGTGCAATGCTTCCAGAATATTGACGACAGCGTCCGAGTTGCTGTCGTAATATCGATTGATCCAGTCTACAGCCGCGTTGAGATCGGCTTTGAAGCTGGCGCCATCGCGAGCAAGCAGTGCATGCCGGGCCGATAGCAGGCGTAACTTTAAATTCTCGCGCAAAAAATAGGCTTGTGAGGGCGATAACAGGGCGACATCCGGCTTTTCCATGTTCTGGATGCGCACCAGCCGTTTTATGTCCTCCCAAGCCTCACGAACCAATCTGAGCCATTTGCTTTCCGTTGCCGGAGCTTGACCCCCGGAGGAACCGGCTTCCGGCGGGCGGAACTCCATCGCCAATGGCAATGTATTGACCGCGGCTGCGAGATTGTCGAGGCGCAGGCTGATTCCCACCGTATCCACATAGGGCGCGGCTTTCAGCAAATCCATATCCTTTGCCAGGATTTTACGTAGCGGAGATAGCTGCGGTCGGTCGATACGCTGCAATCGGGCATCGGCCTCTTGCATCGCGATAAGAGCAGCCTTGACATTACTTGCCAGCTGTAGCTGTTGATTGGCGATAAGCAGCAATTGCTCCACTTCCTCCAGCGTGACTTCATTGCGATTACGCGTAAGCTCCTGGTAGAGCGCCTCTAGCGCCAATTGCTGGCTCTGCGACTCAGCCAGCTTGGCTTCGAGCAGACTGAGCTTGGTCTCCGCCCGGCGACCTGCCTCGTTGGCCTCGGTTGAAAGATTGCGCGATTCCTTACCCGACGCATCCGCCTCGGCCAGGCGTTTTGCCAACTCATATTGCAAGCCCGCGATCTGGTTACGAGTGTCGTACCACTGCCACGCTATAATGAACGCAAAGACGAGAGTAAAGATGACGACCAGAATTAAGGCAGGGTTGGTGCGCCTGGGCGATCGTTCAAGCAATTCCTTGCGCGATTGTTCCGGTTGATCGGTATCAGCACGTTGAATTTCCGCACTCATGGTGTCCTTGAATTCATATTTCCGCTTTTGGCATCCGGCTGAAAATAATGTAACAAGCCTTGCAGCAAACCCTCATCTCCAGCAGCGGTAAGAATCACTTGAGTGAACCCGAGTTTCCTTGCGGTGTGCGCTATGCGCTCATGGGATACGAACAAAGGGGTTTTCCTGAGCCAACCGTGGCCGGACTCGCCAACCTTATCGAATAAATTGCGCAGCCCTTCACTACTGGTTATGGTAATTGCGCTCATCTCGTTATTTTCCCAGGCTTTAAGTAACGGAGTGGTATCGGTATCCGGCTTGAGACGACGGTAACATTCCGCGTATTCCAGTACGGCGCCTCGTTTCAGCAGTTCGTCCCCCAGCAATTCGCGCCCGCTGCCGCCGCGAAAGACCACGACGCGCTTGCCCCCGACCTGCCGCAAGTCGTCCATGTCCAGTAACGCCTCGCTGTCGAAACGCAGGGTCGGCGCGATCACCTCATCGACGCCAGAATTTCTCAGCTCCCTGGCGGTGCCCTGGCCGACCGCCGCGACTTTCAGCTTTGACGGCAGTGTTCGTTTTGCGCGTATCAAAGTCATCGCCTTACTGACCGCGTTGGGGCTGATAAAAATCGCCAGATCGAATTCATCGAGACGTGCGACCAAATCCAGTAATGGACGCTGATCCTTCGCGTCCAGGATTTCCAGCACCGGAAACAAAAG
>JAKDMK010000543.1 GCA_030452365.1 Nitrococcus sp. | reverse complement strand
GCAGGTACCCAAGCGCCGCATAGGCTTCCGCGCCCTGCCCTTTGAGCCCATCTGCCGGGGTCTTGGCGACCACAGTGGCCAGCGGCAGTTGGGATTCCAGGCCGGGGAGGGTAGTGATGGCCTCTTTGCCTTCTTGCGCCAGGTCGTTGGTAACCGCCTTGCTACCCACATAAAACGCCAACGCCCAACGCTGCGCTTGACTGAGCGTGCCCTCATAGGCCGCCATGGCGGTGCCTTCCACGCCCTGGGTGATGGTGGTGTATAGGCCGAGCAGAGAGCGGGCGTTATAGCGCTGCAGCGCGTGGAAATCCGTTGGAGGCGGCGCCAGCGCCGCGCCCGCCGGGCCATCGCCGCGCCCTTTCACACCGTGACAGGCGGCGCAATGCTTCTGATAGAGCTGGGCTGCGTGTTCCAAATCCGGCGCCTGCTTGGGCAGTACCGGGACACCATAGACGCTCACCAGCGTAGCGCGAATGGCTTGCGCCAGTTCTGTGATACGCGCTTCGCCGGCCTTCTCGGCCACCGCCCGCTGCAACACCTCGGCCTGATTCACCAGATTCTCTTGGCCCTGCGCGGAAGGTAGAGCCGCTACTCCTTGCACCAGCAGGCGGGAGAATTCGCTCATCTCGGCGTATTCTGCCGAACTGACGATCTTGCCATCCGCCACCGCTCTGGTGTAATCGGCACCAATATACTCCACCAATTGCACTAGATTGGCTTGGTTTGCCTGAGCGCTCAGGCTCAATAACGACAGCAAAAGTAACGCACTCAGCGAGCGCAGCACTGAATTTTTCATAGGGGCTCAACACTGAATCTAATAAAGAATAATTCTCATTGATCGCGGATGATCGCGCCCTCGAGGATCAAAGTCAACGGGTTCAGCGCGGACGCGGTGCGCAGGAACCAACGGCATCGAGATGGGAAGTATACTGGCGTAGCGGACCACTATACATCGGTCTCCAGGCCAAGGCGTTCGGCGAACGCCACCCAGGGCCGCGGCAGGTGGCACCAGAGCGCATCGGAGCGCTCGATGATGCCACGCATCCAGCATGTGCTAGGGTCATTGGCATCGAGCAACTGCAACGCCTCTGGGGCGCTGAGCCAACGGTGCTCGCTGTGTTCGGCGCTGCGAACGACGGCATTGGGATTGTCCAGAATACAGCCGTAAACCACCCCCACCGATTCATTGGTCGGACTTGATGAGCCGCGGTGGAAATGGCTCGTGCCGAGAATGCACTGCAGGCGCACCGGCGTGCCGATCTCCTCGGCCACCTCGCGCTGCAAGGCCTGCTCAAAACCCTCGCCCTGCTCGAGCCGACCCGTAACGCACTCCCACACGCCGGCGGCGTAATCCTTACTATGCGCGCGCCGCAGCAGAAGATATCGCCCATCGACGGCTGAGCGAACCAGCGCCGCAACCCCGCATTGAAAGCGCCCGATGGTCATACGAGCGTGCCATCAAGGCGGCAGGCGCTTGTGTCGCGGCGGCGGCAGGCTCGGCGTCGTCTCCTGCGCGTGGGGCAAACGCAGAAACTCGGCGATGGCGCGTAGAATCCCGCAGATAGCGTTCCAGATCTTGGGCAGCAGCCAGGCCAGCAGCAGCAGGAAAACCGCTAGGGCCGCGAGGTACATCCACGGGTATTGCAAGGCGGTCCACAGTCCTGCAACTACCACGACGTCCTCCAAAACAGAGGCGGTCCAGTTGCTGAACGGTTCCGGCGAGGTGTTGATCAACACCCGCCCACCGGCTTTGAGCGCATGAGTGCCCGCGGCCAGAGTGCCGCCCACGAGCCCCGCCGCCACCTGCACGGCAGGCGAAACGTCGCCTGCGGCGGCGGCGGCGAGTGCGGCGCCGGCCGGGATGCGGATGAAAGTGTGCAGCGCATCCCAGCCGCTATCGACCCCCGGAATCTTATCTGCAAAGAACTCGACGCAGTACATAAATCCGGCGGCGGCAATGACCAGCGGGTCAGCGCAGATCGCAAGCTCTGCCGGCAAGCTCATGTAGCCGGCATTGTGCAGAAACCCCAGGGTCAGGATAGCGGCATACAGGTTGATGCCGCTGGCCCAGCCCACGCCGAGGATCAGCGCAATGGTCGATACA
>JAKDMK010000132.1 GCA_030452365.1 Nitrococcus sp. | reverse complement strand
GACCCCTATCTTCCTATCTTCCCTATCTTCGCGGGGGCGTTGTTCGGCCCGCGTGCAGGGATCCGGCGTGTGCCTTCAAAGACGGGTCGCGGCGCGTCTTTAGCAGGCTTGCAACCGTGACTACGGCAAGCACTACCACGATTACACCGAGGCTCAGCGGCGTGCTGATCTCGGGCACGCTGCTGCTGAGGTCCTGATGGGCCCAGTGCAGAATCAGCTTCACGCCGATGAAGGCCAGGATAATCGACAGCCCGGTGGACAGGTAGACCAGCCGGTCCAGCAGGCCCTTGACCAAGAAGAACAGAGGGCGCAGGCCAAGCAGCGCGAACGCGTTGGCCGTAAACACGATGTAGGGCTCCTTGGTCACGCCAAACACCGCCGGGATGGAGTCGAGCGCGAACAGCAGATCGACTCCGCCGATCGCTAGCAGCACGACGAACAGCGGCGTGGCTACCCAGCGACCGTCAAGGCGCGCTATGAGCTGACCGTCGATATAACTACTGGTGACCGGAAGCACTCGACGCGCGACCTTGACTACGGCGCTGTTCTCGATGTCGGGATCCTCGTTGCGGTGGCGGAACAGTTGCACGGCCGTGTAGATCAGCAGCAGCCCGAAGAGCAGGAACATGAACGAGAACACCGAGATCAGGGCAGCTCCCAGCGCGATGAAGATCGCGCGCATGATCAATGCGAGTGCAATGCCAAAGGTGAGCACCTTGTGTTGCTGCTCCTCGGGCACTGCAAACGTCGTCATGATGATCACGAAGACGAATACGTTATCGACGGAGAGACTCTTTTCGATGATGTAGCCGGCGAAGTATTCGGTGCCCAACTCCGCGCCGTGGCCCAGGGTGAGCCAGACACCAAATGCAACCGCGATGCCGACGTAGGCAATCGACCAAGCGGTCGCCTCTTTGAAGCCGACTCGGTGGGGCCAGGCCGCCGCCACAGCGAGATCAAGGGCCAGAATAGCCACTATCACTCCCGTCGTAACGGCCCATGTGAGCCAACTGATCTCCAGCACCGTGCATCCATCCCCAT
This sequence comes from Nitrococcus sp., assembly GCA_030452365.1. Lineage (GTDB taxonomy): Bacteria > Pseudomonadota > Gammaproteobacteria > Nitrococcales > Nitrococcaceae > Nitrococcus. Next base: position 5,539 of record JAKDMK010000132.1, on the reverse strand, counting down.
CGCGCAAGCAAGCAAGGATAACCGGCATGGCCGGAGGATGAAAGGCGGCCAAAGTCGTTAACCCCGCTTCTGGCAGCCGACCGTGCCGGGCGCGGGATAAATGTCGCGGGATAAACAGAAAATAGTGGACGGTAGCGCCCTGGCAAGGCTGCTGCCGTCCCCTTTTATTTCTCCCTGCCGTGATGCCTAAGGCTCAGCAAAACGTGGCCAGCGACCGTTCATCGACCGGCGGGTGAGGTGCACACATTGAGCTGCGGAACCGGCGCGTCATTCAGTAGGCGGGTCAGGACCCGAGGGATTCCCGTCGGGGCGCCGACGGGTATGGTCGTTCCCGTTCTCTTGTTGGTCGTGCTGCTCTTGCAGTTGTCGAAGAAGCTGGTCTCGCAGGGGAACGGGCCGGCAATCTGGTAACCGAAGGTCGGCCCATCGGGATTCGCGGTCGTGATGGGGCAGGAGCAGATGATCTGGTCCTGTCCGAGCGGCTCGTCGAACCCGGGAAAGGAAGGGCTTGCTTCCGTGCTCGTAAAGCACAGGCCGCCGTCGCATTGCGCGTATGACCCGTCCGCCGCTCCGCCAGGACAGGTGTAAAGAGCCATGTCGCCGCCCTTCACGACCGACTCCGGAAGACTGAACGTGCTGACCATGTAACCGTTCGCGGGCCCCTCGGCATTAACGTCGCAGACGTTCTGACCGCTGAATTCGAACGGCAGGCTGATGCTGTCGCCATGCTCGACGTCGCACTTGCAATAGGCCACCTGATTGTAAACGAGGCAACTCGAGACGGCGCAGAGTGCGTAAGTTTGATCATGGCATATCTTGAAGGATGGCACCGAGGCGGCCAATTCGGGAACAACCGACCGCGGCACGATCTCTGTGTGCGCATCCGACTCGCTCTGCCCAATCGCTTGCGAATCGGTTTTCACCGATTGGCTGGAACAGGACATCGTCATCAGGATAGCGAGCGGCAGGCAGGACGCGGTAAGCAGTGGCATGATCACACGGCCGCCAGCGTGCCATCTTCTGGGCGGCGCGTGGTTCGGCATCGTCGACGGCGCGTCTGAGATAGGCCTGTCGACCACTTTGTTCATGGCGATGCTCCTCAGTATTCGTATGGTTGTTAACGCCCCGCCCGCCACCGGTAGCCAGATGTCCTGATGAAACTAGAGTATAGGAAGTATGTGCGCCCGTTTCGACAAGACGAATCTCTTTTCATAGAACGATGCGAACTGTGCCCAAGTTTAAACTCAAACCTGTGGCATCGGCGTCAAAGCCCGCCAACACCTCTGCGCGCGTAATGACCGATAGTGCGGATTCCGAAGCATGGTCGCCGATGAATTGCGTCGCTATCCGGATACCATTGAAGTGGTCTATGCGGATGACCGAGTCCAGCAAGAATTTGACCGCCAGCCCCATTCATCCCGGAGACGATCCTGATAGGCCAAACCGTCGCCGTGACGCCGGATACCCGAGGTTACGCCAAGACTTCGATGGAGATTCGGACATTTGCGGCTTTCTTGTTGGGTGCGGTAGAGCTTAACGGCGCGGCGCACCAATTCGGTCATTGGCAAGTGTGTGGCCTTGGATTCGCGATCCAGCCAACGTCGATCCGCTTCGTCGAGGTTAACGATCGTTCGGGGCATGACATGATGTCGTCTTTCAGAGGATCCGATATCATACCAATACCCAGCAAATTTCATGACGGATTGTTCGACCCGCGGTGTCCCGTTTTCTTCCAATAACCTCTCTGGCGTTCTGGCGACCTTTCCGAGTCCTGCTCGTTTCTGCTCGCCTTCAGCGGCGGTTGGATTTCCACGGCACCGCTGCATGCCGCGAAATCTGCGAAGGTGCCGGCCGCTGTTAGGCAATCGCGGTGAGGTACCGACGGCCGAGTTTCCAGCACCCTCCTGGCAAGGCCGATTCAATGCAACCGACGAGGCAATCGGCGGGCAATGGGATGATTTTCTGCTAATGTCGTCCGCCGAGGCGTGCGCCGGACCCAGGGTATCGACTACGGGTTCCAACTCTCTTGCTCAACACCCCGCATGAAGCATCAATGGGCCTAACAAGAGGAACAAGGAATGCACTCAAGGATCCGCATAAGCGTTTCGCTGCTGCCGGCATCGGCCGTCTTGCTTGTGGCCTGTACTTCTAATCCACCCGAGAAGCCGAACAATGCGCTCGCCACGGCGCAGCAGGCGATCACGCTCGCCAACCGAGAGGTCACCCAAAAGGCTCAGTCGGTGCCGCTATATGAGGCCGAAAAGAAGCTAAACCAGGCCCGCAGCATCATCGGTAATCCTGATGCCACCGAGGAGGATTACGCTAGAGCGCGCCGTCTCGCCGAAGAGGCGACTCTGGACGCCCGCTTGGCACAGGCGCAGGCTGCGGCATACCAGGCGCAGGCGCGAAAGATTGAGCTGGGGGAGACTCTGGAGACGCTGCGCGAAAACCTTCAACTAGAGGGGGCGGAATAATGAACAGGCGCGCCCTAACCTGCCTGCTCGTAGCGGCTTTGCTCACGGCCTGCAGCGCGACTCCCATGCAGCAAGAGCTCCCCGCGCTGGAGCGGGCGCGCCAGGCAGTCGCCGCGGCGGCGGCCGACAAAGAGGTCCATGGCTACGCCACGGTGCCGTTGCTACGGTCACAGGATGCTCTGCGGGCGGCGCAGACTGCCTGGACACAGGAAGAGGATCGGGCGCGCGCCGAGCACCTGGCGTATATGGCGATGCGCCATGCCCAGATTGCCCAGGCCCTGGCGGCGGAGCAGGCCGGCGCTGCGCAAGCCGAGCTGATCATGGAACAACTGAATGTGTTGCAGCTTCAAGCCCGTAGCCACCAGATCGAGGAGCTCAAGGAGCAGCTAAGCAAGCTCGAGCCAAAGCAGACCGCGGAGGGCATCGTCCTTACTATCGGCGACGTGCTGTTCGCCTTCGACAGCGCCGAGCTCAGCGCCGCCGCCGACGCCCCGCTCGACAAGTTAGCGAGCTTCCTGCGCGAGCACGCGAACGACCAGGTGCGGATCGAAGGCTACACCGATAGCGTCGGCCCGATGGCCTACAATCAGCAACTCTCCGAGCGCCGTGCCCAATCCGTGGCCGATGCGATGAAGGCCCGCGGCATCGCCTCCGGGCGCATGACGGTGGCCGGCTACGGCGAGGCGAATCCGGTGGCGCCCAACAGCACCGAGGCCGGACGCGCGCGCAATCGCCGCGTGGAGTTCGTGATCCTGGGCGCGGGTGTCCCGGAGGTTATCGGCGAGTTGCAAGGCAACGTGCGGTAGGATCGCGGTAAAACATCTCTCTCATAGCGGCGTGTGGACGAGGTATCCCGCGCCGCGAAGCGGCGTCGCGGGATCCACCGACTGGATTCTGCGACTCCACCTGAACGCTCCGCGCAGAATGACGGTATGGAAAAGGCATCCTGCTCGGAAGCGGCGTGAGTAGATACCCGGTTGCTTTATTTGGCGGTTAAAGTTCGACCTGTATTCCGAGTTCGACTACATCCTCTGCCGGGATATGATAATAAGCCGTGGCACGAGCCGCATTGCGCGACATATACGCAAACAGCTTCTCACGCCATAGGGCCATGCCGGGGATATCGGGGGAGGGAATCAGGGTTTCATTGCCCATGTAGTAGGTGGTTTCGTCCAGATCGACTTTAAGGTCGTGCTCGGCGGCCAGCCTCAGGGCAACCGGCACATGGGTAGCCTGCATAAAACCGTAATATGAATCCAACTTGTAAAAGCCGTGTCCCAGGTATTCACAGCTTAGGCGTTCGGCAGCCGGTACGCGCGGAATATCGCGGGTATGGACAGTCAACAGTACGACCCGCTCGTGCAGGACGCGATTGTGGCGCAGATGATGCCGCAATATCGGCGGCGTCTTGGGTCCGCTTGCCGTCATGAATACCGCGGTCCCCGTCACCCGCGGGTAGCTGTTTTCGTTCAGCCCCTCTATGAACTCCTCCAGTGGCTCGAGATCCTGACTCAGGTGGGCGCGCATCAGCTCGCGACCGCGACGCCATGTAGCCATGATAAAGAAGGCGATGCCGGCAATAACCAGCGGGATCCAGCCGCCATCCGGAATCTTGAAGAGGTTCGCACCGAAGAATGCGAGATCAACGGCCAACAGTACGGCGCCTGCGGACATCGCAACGAGCGGGAACCACCTCCAGCGCCGGGCGACAAAGATAGCGAGAATGGTGGTAATGACCATGTCGGTTGCAACGGCAACGCCATAGGCGGCGGCCAGATCACCAGAGCTCTGGAATCCAACGACCAGACTGATCGTGGCTAGCATCAACGCCCAGTTGATTGCTGGGATATAAATCTGGCCGTAGGATTCGTGCGCGGTCTGAATGATGTTGAAACGCGGTAACTGACCCAGGTGTATTGCTTGGCGTGTCAGTGAGAAGACACCCGAAATCACGGCCTGAGAGGCGATTACCGCAGCCAGCGTAGCCAACCCTACCAAGTAATAGAGCGCCCAGTGCGGCGCCAGTTGATAGAACGGTTGTTCGATATCCGGCTGTGCCAGCAGCAGTGCACCCTGACCAAAGTAATTCAGCACGAGCGCCGGCAAAACCAGCACGAACCAGGCAAGACGTATGGGAGGCAAGCCAAAGTGTCCCATGTCGGCATACAGCGCTTCGCCGCCGGTGACGACAAGAAAGACACTGCCGAGCACCAGAAAAGCGGCGAAACCGTTATCGGCAAAGAACGCCACGGCGTGCAGCGGATTGACCGCACCCAGCACGGCTGGGTTCTGGGCGATGGATGCAAGGCCGAGCAGCCCGAGTGTTACAAACCAGATCAGCATTACCGGACCAAACAGAAGGCCGACAGCGCCGGAGCCGCGCTTTTGCAGCGCAAACAGACCAAGCAGGATCACAATCGCGATGGGAATGATGTACGGTTCGAATGCACGGGTTGCGACTGACAGGCCTTCAACCGCGCTCAGCACCGTGATAGCCGGTGTAATCATGCCGTCACCGAAGAGCAGCGCGGCGCCGAACAGACCCAGGAGCATCAACATATAGCGAAGACTGGTTTTCCCCGTCTTCCACGGATTGAGCAGTGCCACCAGTGCGATGATGCCGCCCTCGCCATCGTTGTTTGCGCGCATGACCAGCAACAGGTACTTGATGGAGATCACGAGTATCAACGACCAGAAGATCAGCGACAGTACGCCGAAGATACTCTGCGGTGTGACCGCGGCGGCGCCGTGGGCATGCAACGCCTCACGAAACGCATATAGCGGGCTGGTACCAATATCGCCGAAGACGACACCAAGCGCGGTCAGAGCCAACAACGGCGACGACGGTTGCTGCTCGCGGCCGTTGTCGCCGGCATGGTTATTAGGGTTCGCCGGTATTTGTTTCTGGCCATGCGCAAGTGAACGATCCGCTTCCTCATTCACATGTGTGATTCCTCGTTTGTTCAGCAACAAAGCCGCCTGTAAAGGTGAGGAGTCTAGGGCCTGTTGCCATTCACCCACGACGCCGCGCCGGAGGCCATTTTTTCGCAAGACAAGGCGCCGCG
>JAKDMK010000542.1 GCA_030452365.1 Nitrococcus sp. | reverse complement strand
TGGATTGGGTATGGGGATAATTGGCGGGCCGTCAATTCTAGTAGCGATTGCCAGATCGTCAGCTACGGCTTGGGAGACCGTCACAACCGCATCCGCAAACCCATACGTACGCCCGATCAACGCAGGCAAATAGCGCCAACGCCATTTATGCCCATAATAATCGACGTAGCTCGATAACGTGTTGCGCTCGCTTACGACGACCCGTGTTGGAACACGAGCTAGGCGCCGGGCCCAGAGCGCAACCAGGTTCGGCTGCGTCATAGCCGAGAGCAGAGCCTGCGGCTGCTCCCGGCGCAGGTAACGCGCCAAGTCAGGCAGGTAACGCACTTTGTTGGAAGACTTCAGTGGTAATAGCACCGGCCTGAGCAATTCCCTAACTCCCGCTGGGTCCGCCTTAAATGCCAACAGCCGCGCCCACACGGACCGCGCGGGCTTTAGCGTGACAAGTCGTACGCCCGTCGGCACCACCTTCCCCGGCTCCCGGCTATTGGCACGACAAACCACCAGATCCACGCGATGCCCATACCCAGCCAATGCGCCTGCCAGATTGAGCATAGAGCGTTGAACTCCGCCGCCAGTCAGCAACGGCATGAACAAGGCAATATGCGCCCCATCGCGGTGAGCGCCGGCTACCCCCGTCACGGGCGGGACAACGCAGGCAGTTGGCCGGCGAAACGCGTTCGCACAAGCCGCACTAAAGCCGGCCAAACCTCTGCGCGCAGCGGCGAGGCCCAGAAACGACTCCATACGCGCCAGCCCAATTCCGGGGCGGCATACCAGCACGCCTTGAGCCAGAACATGCCCAGGACGTGAGCGAAGGCAGCCTCTGGATAGTGGGGGTCACAAGCGTTCGCGGTCCGCAACCTCTGCAGCCAATCCTGCGCCCAATCCAGGTACACGCTGTCCGGGCGCATCGGCAGCTTTTGCATGCGCCGCAGCTCATAATGGCGCTCCAGGTCGGAAGGGCTATAGGCTATGCCGAGCGAATGCAGCTGCTCCGAAAAGATCTGCAGCCGCCAGACCTTGATTTCCTCAACCCGCCCCTGGGTGCTCCGGCCCCCGTGCTGTCTGCGGTAAGTCAGCACTTGCGGCAGCGCCGCGAGCTTGTGGTCGGCCGCAATACGCGCCCATAAGTCATAGTCCGACCCCAGCTTGATGTGCTCGCGATGGCGGTAACGCCGCAGAATAGCGGTGCGCGCCATGGCGGCCGAGTTCTCCAGGCAAGACCGGAACAGGCGCTCGGCGGCAATTTGCTCCGCGGCCACGGCTTTGCGTTTGATCCGCCCCAGCGGTTTACCCCCTTCGCTCATCCACTCGATCCAGCTGCTCACCGCGGCATAATCCGAATGCGCGCGCAAGTACGCTACTTGGCGCTCCAAACGCTCGGGTCGGGCGCGATCGTCGCTGTCGAGAAAGGCCAGAAACTCACCGCGCGCCGCATCTATGCCCCGGTTGCGGCTGCCTGGGATCCCGAGATTGTCGCTGTTGCAGAGCAGACGAAGCCGCCGATCGGGATATGCGGCGACTGCCTCCGCACTACCATCACTCGAACCATCGTCGATGATCAGCAGCTCGAAATCCGTAAACGTCTGCGCCAGAATGCTATCGATTGCATCCCGGATATAACCGACTCGGTTGTGAACCGGGATCAAGACGGTAACCGCCGGTGTGTATGACGCTGTCATTGGCACGATTATGCAGCAGAAGATGATCCAAAATAATGTACCATGCCTGCCTTTGCACGGGCACGATCCGAGTGCAGCAAATCCCACGGGAACCGGCGACCTATGCGCCTACTCGTAGCGCAGACAGCCGGCGCCCGGCATCGGGTGCTGGCGCAGACAGCTGATCCTCTGCGGCGGATCGGCGGTCAGTAGGTAAACACCGATTTCCTACTTCGGCAGAGCAAGAGGCGAATACAATGTTCGGAAGCGAGCGGGCCTATAAGGAAAAACCCGCTTACGGGATAATAAAGCGGCTACGGCGCAAGCTGCTGTCCATTCTCAATCTGTGGCACCGTGAAGGCTACGATGTCCGGTATGTTGTCATCAACCAGAAACAATACAAAAAAATCGTCTTTCCAAGCGAAGCCGGGGCGCAGCGCGT
>JAKDMK010000541.1 GCA_030452365.1 Nitrococcus sp. | reverse complement strand
ACCTTTTTAATAGTGCTAGAAATATCATGAAGAGTCCGGATAATATTCACAGAATCCTTATAGCGGTTGAAGACAGCCCCTATTCAGATCAGGCCATTCATTATGGGATGTTGCTAGCGAAGAAGCTCAATTCAAAAATAGCCCTTGTTCATGTTGATGATATTCCGGTCAACACCCCGTATCTCGCGGATCCTCTGCTTAGCGAGCCGCCCCTTATGGTACCTGAGATCATGGAAATTCGGGAACAAGCCAGTAAAGATCTATTTAATAGGATACAAAAGCAATATGGCGATGATCTGGAGATCACAAAATATACACGGGTTGGCAGAGCCCAGGACGAGATACTTGCAGTTGCTGAAGAATATAAGGCAGACCTGATTATCTTGGGAACACATGGAAGAACTGGCCTTGACCATTTTATTTCCGGCAGCGTATCAGAAAGTGTAGCCAGAAAGGCAAAATGTCCGGTAATGATCATACCAAAACCGGAAAAAGAATAACATAGGGCGTAATTGTCACAGCCCGAATAGCAAGATTCTGACGTACGCCCCAATTTCAGCGCATAGTATCAACGTTGTAGATACGCGAGCTATAATAACGGGCTATAACTTCCTCAACTTAGCTGGCCGTCACGATCTTCCGCGCAATAGCGCGCGATGGTCGCCTTGGGCCAGCGCTGCTTCATGCAGAACCACTCACCTGGCCGTGCTTGAATCCAGCGCTCGACTCGCTGATTGAGCTGCACAATCATGTCCTTGACTTGGTCGTTAGCGCCCATCGAATCCGCACGCGGTCTGACGGGTGGAAATATCCGGATTCGATAGCGTTCGTTTGGCAGGCGCTCGGCAAGCACCGGAACCATATCGCACCCGTATCGCAGCGCCAGCCGCGCGGGCACCGTGTTGGTCAAGGCGTCTTCGCCGAAGAACGGCAGCGCTGCACCCGAATCCAGGCGTGTATCTATCGCCAGGCCGATGCTGTGCCCCTGATTCAATGAGCGCATCGCCTCGCGTACCCCGCCATCGCTGACAACAAGCGGGCCGCCCCAGGCACTGCGCATCCGCCTGAACAGTCGATCCACATAAGGGTTTTCTTCAGGCGCATGGATGATCGGGATCGTCACTCCAAAATTGGGACCGACTAGCGGGGCCAACTGCCAGGCGCCAACGTGGGCGGTCACGAAAACACAGGGCAGCTCAGCAGCAGGCGTCACCGCGCCTGGTTCCAGCACAAACTCGATGCGCTGTTCGCGCCGGCGCCAGATCTGCGGCAGCTGGACCAGCTCCACCATCGCAACACCCACGTAGCGAAAGGTGTTTCTCAAAAGGCGCTCGGCTTCGAACGGGTTTTGCCCCGGGAAAGCCACGGCGAGATTTTGCCGAACCTTTTGCGCGCGCGGCGTGTGCGGCCCGATACGCTCGAAACACCAACCCGCCAAACGGGATGCCAAGCTTAGCGGCAGCAAACGAAGCACACACAGGATCAATGCCACCAGCCATGACTCCAGCCGCCAGATGAGCGGCCTTACACACCGCAGCGTGGCACTAAAGCGTCGCGGAAGCAGGTAATAATGAGCCATACTGTGGTATCAGGACGAGTCGTAGAACATCCGGACGTGTCGCTGCTAACATTGCAGCGGAGCATTGCATTGAGCGTCAATGCTCTCGCAGCCCATCAATCTTCCGCGATCGGGACGAGCACCGCGTTGATCATCCGCCCGGCGTCATCGGACTTGGAGACGAACGCCGCGGCACCGGCGCTGATCATGGCCTTTTCCGTAGCCGCATCATCTTGCACCGACAGCGCCACGATGCGCACCTCGGGCCAGCGGCGATGGATCTCGCGCGTGGCCTCCACGCCGTTCATCCGCGGCATGTTCACATCGATCAGCACTACTTCTGGCTGATAGCGTGCCACCGCATCGATCGCCTCCACCCCGTCGGCGGCCTCGCCAACCACCACCACGCGTTCATCGCTGCTTAGTACGCTGGCGATGCCTTCGCGCACAATCGGGTGGTCGTCTACAACCAGCACACGCGTCTTGCAATCGGCAGCGGCTGTCCGGCTATGCGTCTGCGCACCAACGGCCGCCGCGGGAAGCGCCGTTA
>JAKDMK010000131.1 GCA_030452365.1 Nitrococcus sp. | reverse complement strand
GCGGCCACGAATCGTAGAGGCGACGCCACGGGAGACAGAGCAGGCGAGAGCAGATTACCTATTGCAGGCAGGCTCTTTTCGCAACCCCGGCGATGCCGATCAGCTTAAGGCTAATCTCGCCCTGTTGGGGGTCGAGGCGTCGATCCAGAATGTGAAGCTATCCAGTGGCGAGACCTGGCACCGGGTTCGGATAGGACCGTTCAGCAATCGGCAGCGCTTGAGCGAGATCCGCAAGCGTCTGCAGGCAAACAACATTCACACCATCGTGCTTAAGCACGACGGCTGAGATCGATATCCTCGGTGGCGCACCCAACGGGTCGCCGGCCGACGACTACCAAGCGGCTGGCAGTAAATATGAACACCGGGGCACCGGCGAGCAAATACCAATAAAAAGTGCAAAACCGCCACGCTAGAGTAGCCGCGGCCGTAGTACCGCCGTCCAAGTATGGCCGCAGCAGGGCGGCGAAAGCCAGTTCTACGCCACCGGCTCCTCCGGGTAGAAACGACAAGTGGCCGATAAAAAACATCACGCCTTGAGCGAGGAAGATATAGGACCACGGTCCCGTGTAGCCCATGAAATACAGCAGCAGGGGCAGCACCCCATAGCGCAGCAACCAGTGCCCGACGCAAAGGAGATAAACCAGCAGCAACGGGCCCACGCCGAGGCGAAGCAGCAAGGTAACGCTGGCCCGAAACTGGATCAGCCAGCGGGCTAGGCGGTAGCGTAGTCGGCGCAGCCCCGGCACACGGCGGATCACTCGTCCTAGCCAGATAGCCAGGGGACGGTAGTGACGCGGTATCCACAGCAGCACGCCCACCCCTAGGGTGAGCACGCCAATCAATATGGCGGGGGCGCTTAGCGACTGGGTAAGTCCCTGGCCGGTTAAGAAAAGCAACAGTGCCACTGGCATCGCGGTGGCAAAGAAAATCAAGTCCATAACGTGATCAAACGCGACGATGGCGGCGGCCTCACCCAGGCGCAGACCACGCCGGGAGAGCAAAAAGATATAGGTCGCCGCGCCGCCGGTGGACGCGGGTGTCGCCACGGATGCGAATTCGGCGCTGAGCACCGTGCGCAGGGCTACATGCCCCGGCAGCCGCACCCCGAGCCCGCCCGCAAGGATTTTTATGCGCCCCGCATTGAGCATCCAACCGGCTACGATCATTGCGAGTAGTAACGCGATCACCGCCGGCGATAGGGCGGCGAGTTGATCGAGACTATCCAGACCACCGTAGATAAGCGGCAGCGAAAGGCTTACCGCCAAGCTGACAAGGATGAGGCATCCCCACGAGTAGCGTTTCACGTAGCAACACCCTCCTCACAACCGAATGGTCTTGTGCACAGGGCAAAGCCTGAGCTGAATCTGCGAATGGGCGAATAGCTTATTGCCGATTTGCAGCGGTATCCGCGGAGGGTGGGTAGCCCTCGGCAGTGGCGAATCCGCCGGCGCTGAGAATTACGGCTCACATAGCGCTACGGATGCCGTCTCCGACTGTCGTCGGGAGTATACACGCTGTCTAATGTGCTCAGGCAAGAAATTGAATGCACCGCGCTCATAAGCTGCGCTTGTTGCCGCCGGCAAACATCGCCTGCTTGAGCCGATACAGTGCCGATATGTCCTCCTCCCCGTGGCCCTGATCCAGTAGGCGCTGGTAGTGCTTGAGCGTCATTTCCACCACCGGCAACGCCACGCCGATTTCATCTAGCATGCGCCGGCATATTGTTAAATCTTTGTAATGCAGAGCGCATTTGAATCCGGGCTCGAACGAGCCCTGCAGCATCGTAGTTCCTCGGTGCTCGAGAAACCAGTTGCCCGCAGCGCCACCGCTAAGCACGCCAATGGCGGCATCCATATCGAGGCCGAGCGCTTGGCCGAATGCCAAGCCCTCACAAACCGCCTGATTGATGCCGGCGCACATGACCTGATTGACGGCCTTTGCCGCCTGCCCCTGACCGCAGCCACCCATACGAACCACTTTCCGCGCCATGGCCACAAGCGCAGGCATGGCGCGATCGATCGCTACGCCATCACCGCCCACCATCATCACCAGAGTGCCCGCATGCGCGCCTTCCTTGCCGCCTGAGACGGGTGCATCGATAAACCAAGCGCCCCTGTCCGCGGCGCGCTCGGCCGCCTGCAGAACCGTATCCACCCCGATGGTCGAGGTATCCACGATGATTTTGCCCTGATCGAGGCCTTCCCGCATCGCCTCCAAAACCTCGAGCACATCGGCGTCCGCGGAGATGCAGATGACTATGAGATCACAATCCCGCGCCAGCGCAGCCGGGTTGGGGCAGATAGCCACGCCGAGCTCCGCGGCAAGTGCCACGGCCTTAGACTGGGTTCGATTCCAGACCCCACTCAGCAGCCTGGCCTGCGCCAAGCGTTGAGCCATGCCCGTGCCCATGGTCCCGAGCCCGATCAGTCCAACTTTCATCATCTGTTCTCCCCGCCGCGCTCGCCACTGGAGTAGGGACCAGTGAGATACGTGTAACCTTGCAGGCCGGCCTCGAGCTCGCGCAGGCAGTCCCTGCGCACGGCGTCGTCGAGCGGCGCCGTTACAACCCGCCGGCGGTAGCTTTGCAGCAGTTCGCGCGCGTCGAAATGGACCTGACGCAACACGGCTTCGATGCTGTCACCGTTACGAGCGTCCGTCAGTTGATAGCCCTCTGGTTGCAGGACCACGTTGACCGAATCGGTATCGCCGAAGAGGTTATGAATGTCGCCCAGGATTTCCTGGTAGGCGCCTACTAGAAATACGCCCAGCAACAATGGCTCACCCGGTCGGCAAACCGGCAGCGGCAGCGTGCGTTCCACACCAGCGCGGTCCACATATAAGCGTATGGTTCCATCAGAGTCACAGGTCAGATCCTGCAACACGCAACGCCGTACGAGCGGTTCATTGAGCCGATGCAACGGCAGAATCGGGAAGAGCTGATCGATGGCCCAGATATCGGGCATGGATTGAAACAAGGAGAAGTTGCCGAACAGCTTGTCCGCCAGCTTCTCGTTGAGCTCATCGAGCACATCGCGGTGTGCGCGCACCTTGGGATCCAAACGACCGTGCACACGAGCGCAGGTGGCCTGATAGGTACGCTCGGCCTGCGCCCTTTGCGCGAGGCTCAGCAGCCCGTGCGTGTACATACCATGAGCCTCGTAGAGGTAGTGACAGGCATCGTGATAGACCTCGAGCGGCGAGCGCCGGTCGCCATCGGCAAGCCCGCGCCACAGATCACGCAGGATCAGCGGTGCCTCCTCGGGTGGAGCGGCCAAATCGGCGGCGTCCGCTACCCGATCGACATCGATAACATCAGTGATCAGCACCGCGTGATGAGCGGTCATGGCACGGCCCGATTCGGTTACGATATCCGGATGGTCCAAGCCGGCCGCACCGGCAAGCTCACCGAGCGTATGGACGATGTTGTGGGCGTATTCCTCCAAGGTATAGTTCATGGAGCAGAAGCTGCGTGAGCGGGTGCCCTCATAGTCCACCCCCAGACCACCGCCGACGTCCACGCACTGAATCGGTGCTCCCAGGCGATGGAGCTCCACGTAATAGCGCGCCGCCTCGCGCATCGCACGCTGAATGTCGGCAATGTTGGGGATCTGAGATCCGAGATGAAAATGCAGCATCTGCAGCCGAGAGAGCATGTCCAGCGCGCGCAGGCGTTCGACCACGGCGAGTGACTGGGCAGCGGAGAGCCCGAACTTGGACTTCTCGCCGCCCGTGTTCTGCCATTTCCCCTCGCCGATGGAGGCGAGCCGCACACGCAAACCCAGCCGCGGTTCCACGCCAAGGCGCTGCGACTCCGCAAGGATCAGTTCGATCTCGGAATATTTCTCGACGACAATCCAGCAATCCAGCCCCAACTGGCGCGAGCGCAGCGCCAGGCGTATGTACTCTCGATCCTTGTAGCCGTTGCAGATAATGCGGCCGCCTTCGGGAGCAACGGCGATGGCCGCCATGAGCTCCGGCTTACTGCCGCACTCCAGGCCGACGTTGTTTGCCCCGCTTGCGAGGATCTCCTGCACCACTCGGCGCTGCTGATTCACCTTGATGGGATAGGCGGCGGTGTAGGAACCGGTATAGCCGTTTGCCGCCATCGCCAGGCGAAAGGCCCGGCACAAGCGATCGACCCGGTCATGGAGGATGTTGATAAAGCGCACCAGCACCGGCAGCGCGAGTCCCGCCCGGCGTATTTCTCCGACGAGCTCAAAAAGATCCACCTCGGCGCCGTGCCGGCGTCCGTCGGGGCGCGCGATCAGGTGCCCGGCCGCGGTGACATCGAAATAGTCACCGCTCCAATAGGCAATGTTATAGGCCTCACGGGCGGAATGAGCGCTCGCGTTATCCATGTGCAATCACAAGCTCACTTTCGGAGCGATCCGAAATAGGGCCCAGCCGTAACTACTCACCCCTCGTAATCCTGCGCGCAGCGAAGCGGCGTCGCAGGATCCAGCGACCAGATTCTGCGACTCCGCCTTACGGCTCCGCGCAGAATGACAGTACGGGAAAGGTAGCCTGCGCGGAAGGGGGGTGAGTAGTTACGCTCAGTCTAGCATCCGCTGTCGTTAGCCGGACCGGCGAGCATAGCGAGAATCCGCCCCCTGGCATAGACTTCGCAGCCGATACCCGCGGTGTGCAATGAGGTCACCATGACCCTTGATGAGAATTGGTTTACAGAAGCGGTGCCTGCAGAAGGTGTGGCTTTCTCCCTTCGCATCCAGCAACGGCTGCACGTCGAGCAGTCGCCTTATCAGCGCATCGAGGTCTTTAAGACCGCGAGTTGGGGTCGCCTGATGGCCATCGATGGCTGCGTGATGCTCACGGAGCGGGACAACTTCCTCTACCACGAGATGATGGCGCATCCCGCGTTGTTCACGCATGCCGAACCGCGCAGCGTATTGATCATTGGCGGCGGAGATTGCGGCACCCTGCAGCAAGTCCTACGCCACCCGAACGTGGAAAGAGTGATTCAAGTTGAGATCGACGAGCGCGTAACCCGGATTGCCGAACGCTTCTTCCCAGAGCTCACGGCCATGAACGGGGATCCGCGCTGCGAGCTGCGCTTCGAGGACGGCGTAGAATTCGTTCGAAGGACGGCCGAAAACCGCTTCGATGTTGTCATAATCGACAGTACGGACCCGGTCGGGCCGGCGCAGAACCTGTTCGGCGTGAAATTCCTGCGTCAAGTTCACCGCGTCCTGCAAGCGGGCGGCGTCCTGGCGCAACAGAGTGAATCCCCCCTGCTGCATCGACAGAGCATCCTCGAACCGCTGCATCGCAGCTTAGCGCAGGCCGGTTTCAGCCGCCCCGCGACTCTGTCCTTCCCAGTGCCGAGCTATCCTAGCGGCTGGTGGAGCTGCACGCTCGCCGGCAAGGCGTGTGATGTACACCAATTCCGCCGCGCCGAGGCTGCCGCGCGGGCGTTTCCGACCTGCTACTACAATGAAGACGTGCATCGCGGTGCACTTGCGCTGCCGGAGTTCTGCCGTGGCGTGCTCGGTAGCCGATAGAAAGCAGCCCAGCGCTCAAATGGAGGAGACTGAAGGCTTGCGGCGAACATTCGGCGCATTACGGCCTGTTCGGCCTAATGCGCCCTACGCCAACAGATACCAGCGCCTTTGCGCGTAAGAGTTCAGCCCCCCCAGCTTGTCCGCATTACAACCCGTCGGTCTGCTGCGCAGCCTCGTTCGCGCCCGCACAAGCAAGGTCGGGGTTTGGCAGTGAGCTGGATGCGGCGTGTTGCATAAATACCACAAACGCCGATATCTATAAAATATCCATATCTTCAATTAAATATAAATGATATTTCATGTTGAACTCTCGGTAATATCGTTGTATGCTTGCTACCCAGCTCGGCATTTGTGTGAGACTATGCGTCTTGCGCGGGCTCCTGTTGTACTTACGCCAAAGTACATGAGCATGGCGGTACTTTAGTTACTGAACATATGGCTGCATCGGCGTTCGCGCCTTGAAAGCGAACGCCGCGGAGGAACAACAAATGGCAAAATCCAAGCTGTTGGCCATGAGTGTCGCAGGTGTCTTGGCAGCGGCAGTGTCGCTGCCGGGCGCCGCGCAGGCCGCATACGATCCGCTCGAACTCACCCCAGATTACAATGGGACCAACCTGTACAAAGCCATCATCGGTGGTGATTTTTATCTCGAATTTCGCCCCCGGTACGAGTTTGTCGATGATGATGCCCAACCCAAAGACGCCAACGCCCTTACCTTGCGCAGCGTGCTGGGCTACCAGACCGGGCGCTGGTACGGCCTCGGCGTCTATGGGAAGTTTCTGAATGTCAGCCACCTCTCCAAGGACTTCAATGAACCAGTTACTAATCCCAAGCCGAATCATGCAACGGTCGGAGACCCGCAGACGACCCAGATCCAGGAGGCCTACGTAAGCTATCAAGTGCCGGCCAATCTCTACCCCAATGGCCCGGCCTACCTTAAAGATTTGGCGCCCGGTGAGCTCAAGTTCGGGCGACAGGTGATTACTTTGCAGCAGCACCGCTGGATCGGAAACGTCGTCTGGCGTCAGGTCTGGCTGGTCTACGACGGTTTTACCGCAGGCTACACCT
>JAKDMK010000540.1 GCA_030452365.1 Nitrococcus sp. | reverse complement strand
CAACCTATTCAGCAACTTGCAGTGTAGCGCCAGTCGGCCTCGTGAATAATGCAGGTTAACGTTCGGCTTGGTAAAAAACCGTTCTACGCCTCGGAAGGGAGGTGTAGAACGGCAATTTGGGTATGACAAAACATCACGATCCTAATTGTTTTTCTCGATGAATTGCGCCGCGCTTAAGAACAGGTAGGTCTCTCCGAGCGTTGCCTCGTAGAGAAGTTGCTGTTTCTTTTCCGCAGCCCTTGGTTTTTTGCTGCCAGGTTTCCATTCATCCACTTGACCATTGCAGTCATAGTCAACGAGCTGCACTATTGATTCGTTTGATTCTTTCGTACTGGTGTACATCATGGTACAGAGCTTATGACTGGACTTCTTGAGTGAGTCATCGAAGCCGAAGCTTGCGAAGACAGATCCCACCGAATAGCTGAACCTGTGGGCGCCCTCATCCATTTCTACCGCCTTTGTCTCAAGAAGCCTCTTGATGAGCTTTGATACTTTTACGCTGGGAACCTTATAACTTTTGTGGTCCGCAGGAAAACCCTTGCCCGCTACATACGCCACAATAATGTGACGCCCAAGAAGTTTTTCGTACATGCTCTGCCACTTTTGCGGAAACTTGCGAGTAACTATACTTTTCTTGGTTTCAGGGTTTTTGAAGCTCAGGATATCGAGTTCCCCGTCGCAGCCCAGATCCGTGAATCCAACCTGCGCTGGGTTACCGCTCACTTTGAATATGATCATGCAATCTTCTTTTCCATCCTTTGCAAATGTACGGAATGCGGAACTGCTACTTCCAAGTCTATAACTCAACCCAATTGAGCCATCGTCCGTCGTTTCCATGGCGCTCGTTTTGTGAATGAGGGTCTTGAGTTTCGGGATGTAATCGGAAGCCTCTTCTGCGAAAGCGGTACCGAAGGCAGAAAAAACAAGTAGTAATACTGCCACCATGACAAGTAGCGTTTTCATGACGTTATATCTCCGCGAAAAGAGCGAAATTACTCCGGAAAAGGAATACACGGCGGGCCTCCTTTTGTTCAAATGTGAATCGTCAGCTCGCGCAATCAGGGTGTTGCCGGCCGGTGAGGGCCATCGGCCCGGGGCACCCAGGGTTCTGACTGACCATTCATGATTCTCGGCAGCGCCTCGATGACCGGTAGTCTGGCGTCGGTCTGCCAGTGGGCCGCCCGCAGCCGTTCCGCCGCCGCCAGAAGCGCCTTTCCCCCTTTCAGCTTGACGAGAGATTCATGGGTCTTGTCGATGCTCTGGGCGTCGTGCGTCTCCAGGGCGATGAAGTAGCGGATCTGGGTGCGAGTATCTTTGCCGGCGATCAGCTCGGTCTGCAGCTTCCAGTAGGGCTTGTACATGTAATATTCGTCGCCCGGAGGCGCGGGCGTCACCAGCAACCCCATATGACGGCGTTTGCGAAATTCTTGTTTCCATTTGCCGCCGGATCGTTTGGGCGCCAGGTAAATCTCCTTGGCCACCGCCAACAGTTTCTCCTCGCCGACGACTTGCGCGATCGCCTGGTACGATCCCCACGCCTCGGCATAACCATAATGCCGGCCATCGACGATCAACTGCACCGCGTAAGCCTGTGGATTATCCTTGCACCAGAGCGCCGCCAGCGCGGTTTGCGGCAAGGCCCACATCACCGCGATCCGCCCATCTGCGCTTCTGCCCGCCGGCAACTCCTTTTCGCTGTCCCATATGTCTCGATATCGAACCAGCCCCAGCGGTTTGAGGTCCGTCAGGTTGCCCTTGCCGTCCATTGGGATGGCCGAGACCTTGCGGGCCGCCTCAAGGAGTTGTTTCTCCCCCACGGCCTGCACCAGCGCCTCGTAGCCATCCACCGCCTCCACCACGTTTGTGTGCTTGTTGCGAAGAAGAGTCTTCACGACGTATCCCTGGGGACCATTCAACGAGCCTGTTTTCCTGATAACCTTCTGCAGCAGATACCAGGCGTCCGTGTAACTCAGGTCCCGATCCTCGGCGATTTCGATCAACAAATCGCCCTTCGAATTTCGCTTCCACAGCGCCCGAAGTACGGTGATCGGCAGGGCGTTGGGAAGGATCGTTTTGCCCTCGAGATTGACCAACGTCTTGTCGGCGATGCACGGC
>JAKDMK010000130.1 GCA_030452365.1 Nitrococcus sp. | reverse complement strand
CCCCCGCGTTCAACCCCCCCGTCGGCGGACGGCGCCGCCACCCGGGCCGCCCACGGCCCCGCCAGAGCGCACCGCCCCTGGCTGACAAAGCGTTTGCCGTCATCAGTAAGAGGTCAGGTATTGTATAGCCCTACGAGCGCAGGGCAACATCAGCGACGGATACCGCTCAATGAGGAGGTGACCGCATGAGCACGGATTCCCATGATCGGGTTCTGATCGCCGGCTGCGGCAAAATCGGCACCCGCCTGGGTGAGGAGCTGGCGAGTCGGGGTGCGGAGGTCTGGGGCCTGCGCCGCCAGAGCGGCCTCCTGCCCGCTGCGCTGCGGGCCTTGACCGCCGACCTCTGCGAGCCGGAGTCGCTGCAAGCCATCCCGGCCCGAATTACGCGGGTTTATTATTTGGCGACGCCGAATGCCTACACCGACGAAGCCTATCGGATGGCTTACGTCGACGGCCTGCGCAATCTCTTGCAGGTGCTCGCCGATCAGCGCCAAGCGCCCCGCCGGGTAATTTTCGTTTCATCGACCGCCGTCTACGCCCAGCACGCCGGCGAATGGGTTGACGAGACCTCACCCACCGCGCCAACCGGCTTCTCCGGCCAGCGCTTACTGGAGGCCGAACACCTGCTGCAGTCGGCACATTTGCACGGCCTGGTGGTGCGATTCGGCGGCATTTACGGGCGCGATCGCAACACCATGATCCGTAAAGTGCGCGCCAGGGAGCCCTGCAACGCCGCACCAGCGTTCTACACCAACCGTATACATGAAGACGACTGTGTCGGCGTATTGTGCCATCTCGGTCAGCTTTCCTCCCCGCAGAGCGTCTATCTCGCCGTCGATGACGCGCCCTGCACCCAGTGCGAGCTCATGGACTGGCTCGCCGGGGAGCTGGGACAGCCGAAGCCGCCACGCGCCAAGGACAGTCCGCGCACCGGCAGCAAACGCTGCTGCAATGCGCGCCTCAAGGCCAGTGGTTACGCGTTGCGCTTCCCGACCTACCGGGAGGGCTATCGGGCCATGCTGGCGAGCACTCACGGCAATGGCGCGCAGTAATGTCCGCGGCCACATTAGGGCGGGTGGGTAGTAATTCGCTCGCGCAGGCTCGCGACGATCAGCTCGATCAGCCCCGGCAGCTCACCCAGATACGGCCGCAGCTCCAGGCGCGCATGCGGATGACGTTGACGCGCTGCGCCAACCAGGCGCGGGATGTCTTCACAGACATGGCGCCCAGCCGACAAGAAGTAGGGAAACAGCACCACCTCTGTCGCCCCGGCATTGACCGCCTCATCGATAGCAGCGGGAATAGACGGTTCGGCCAACTCCAGGAAAGCGGGCGCGACGCGTGCATAGCAATCACGCAGGCACTCGGCGAGCCGACCACTCAAGTGGCGGATCTCCTCATTCGAGCTACGCCGGCGACTACCGTGGGCGAGCAGCAGCAGCACGCGCATGATCTAGTCAACAGGCCCTATCGCAAATATTGCTGGCTGATGCGCTTGAACTGCGATGTGCCGGCCTGCCGCAGCCACTCGAAGACCACCATTTCGAGGCTGACTACGCTCACGCCGCCCGCTCGCAGGCGCTCGAGCGCGAGCTGCGCGTCGCGCGGGTTGCGCGAGCCAACGGCATCGGCAACCACGAATACATCACGGCCCTCGCACTGCAGTCCAATAGCGGTCTGCAGCACGCAGACATGCGCCTCGACGCCGGTGACGATGGCCTGCGGCTGTTCAAGCTGCGCGAGCATACGCTGGCCGCTCGGCGCCTTCGCATAAGAGAAGTGGACCTTCTCGCTGATGGCCTCATCCGCAATGTGCTCGCGCAACCGAGCGAGCATCGAGCCCAAACCCTTGGGATACTGCTCCGAGGCCCGAATCGGCACGCCAAGCTCCGTGGCCACGCCGAGCAAGCGCGCGATATTGGCAGTCACCTGCTCATGATCGTGCACGGCCGGCATCAGCTTCTCTTGGGCGTCCACAACCAGCAGAAATGACTTGACCGGGTCCATCAGCATCATGGCGCATCGGACTCCTGCTCATCCGCCCCGGCCTGCTCACACCAGCCGCAGCGCATCCGCTCACCGCGCATCGCGTCACGCCCAGCCTCAGTCACCACCCAAGGGCGATTGAGCCAGGGCGGTTGATGGCGCACATGCTGAGTATGACCGCAATCGAGCACCGCGACCCAATCCCCTCCCTCATCACGCTGGAAAGCGAGCACGGTGCTCGTACCGATGGGGTCAAGTCTAGTATTGTGCATTCCAGGTCTTTGAAACCTCCAACATAGTTCTTCCCACCTGCTAAATACGCAATACTAGACTTGACCCCGCTCTCACCGCTCTCAGGCCGCTTTCGAATTCGGTCCCGGCGCTTGCAGCCTCTCGCCGAGGCCGTTGCCGGCGCTAAAGCGGGCGTGCAGGGAATCCCAATCCAGCACCAGCCTGCCCCCCAACGATTCGTGCTGCGCCGCCCAGTTCATGAGCAGCTCGATACACGCGTGATCGATGTAGTGCAGGCGATGGAAGTCGACGTGCAGCTCAGCGCCGTTGGGTACTTGCTCCAGCGCAGTGGCAAGGCGCGGCAGCCGCAGAAACGTAGCGCTGCCTTCTAGGAACAAGATAGCCTTATCTTGATCGCGGTCGATCTCCAAATCCGTTCGCAGATGAGAGAAACTGTGCAGCAGTTTGACCCCAGAAAGCGCCACGCCTGTGAGCACGCCGGTCAACAGATCCTGCACGACAATAACGGTGAGCGTCACCAGATAAATGGCCACTTCCCCCTTGCCGTAGCGCCAGAGCTCGATCAGGTTGTTGCGCGCATTAATGAGCTTCCAACCGGTATAGACGAGGATAGCGGCCAGACAAGCCGTGGGGATCATCCGCAGCACGGAGGCCAGCAGCAAGACAAAGGTCAGCAGCCACAATCCGTGCAGGATCGCCGAGAGACGGGTCTTTGCCCCGGCGTGGACGTTGACCGAGCTGCGCACGATGACCCCGGTCATCGGCAGGCCCCCAAGCACTCCACAGATCATATTGCCGATCCCCTGACTGCGCAGCTCCTTGTCGTAGCGCGTGCGCGGCCCCCGATGCAACTGATCGACGGCGGTAGCGCACAACAAGGTCTCTGCGCTCGCGATGGCGGCGACAAGGATGCCCGTCCCCAGCAAGGTCATGATGGAGAGGTTTTCACTCAATGTTTCAATCGACAGAAGGTTGAGCCCGGCGAGCAGGTTGTCCGGGATATCCACGCGCAGGACCGGCAGGCTAAGCACCGCCGCGATTGCGGTCACCGCCACTGTAGCGACCAAAGGCCCGGGGGCTATGCGCAGCTTTTTGGGCGTAACCGTCTGCCAGAGCACAATGATCACGATGGTGAGCAGCCCAAGCTTCGCGGCCCATTCATGACTCTTGACCTGGTGCAGTGGGCTTTGCAGCGCGGCGACGGCGGCAGTTTGCGTTGCCTTGACCTGTTCAATCTTGCGCTGCTTGAGCGCGGCCAGCGCGCCCTGACTCTCCTTGAAGGCTTGCTCCATCGCCGCGCGCACTTGCGCCACCTGCGATGGGTCATGCAGCCTCACGCTTTTGAGATCATCAAGGAAACGACCGACGCTTTGGGTGAGAGCGGCTTGGCGCTCCAGCGCCGGGCGCAGTACAGTCGGCGGGATTATGTCGGAGGTCGAATTCTCGGGTAACGCGCGGCTGAGGCTTTTATGAATATGCTTTTGCTCATCGTGCAGATAGTTGAGCTGCTTGAGCTTCGCCGTGCGGAACTCGCGCACCGCTTGCGCCTCCCATTGCGGGAGCGGCGCTCCGAGCTGGATGGCAGCCGGAATCGCGAGCAGGTTCTGGATACCATCGTCCTTGGGAATGTCATCCACCATGACATGAAATTGGCTTGCGACAATCAGCACTCCGATCCCGGAAAGCATACCCCGAATGACCGCCGGTGAGACGGCGCGAAACCATTGCCCGAGACCGCAGATCCCGGAGACGAGCTGGATGATCCCGCCGACGAGCACGGCCGCGCCCATCATCGCCAGGCCGTGATCTTGGATGATCCCAAACATAACCACGGTGAGCCCGGCGGCCGGCCCGCTGACCTGCAGCGGCTGGCCGGATAACATCCCTACGATCAGGCCGCCCACGATCCCGGTGATCAGACCGGAGATGACCGGGGCCCCGGAGGCGATGGCGATGCCCATGCACAAGGGCAGGGCCACCAGGAAAACCACTATCGAAGACAGGATATCCGTACGCAGCGCCTCCCGTAGGGTGGGTGGCGTATAACCCTTCCCGCTCTGCGAAGCACTCGGCTTGTCCATGGAACCTCATTTCCTCGATCAGATCGTTGTCGATATGCTATTGACTATTCGCCATACAGTTTGTTCGTAACTACTCACCCCCTTCTGCGCAGGATGACCTTTTCGTACTGTCATTCTGCGCGGAGCCCTCAGGCGGAGTCGCAGAATCTAGTCGCTGGATCCTGCGACTCCGCTTCGCTGTGCGCAGGATGACGAGGGGTGAGTAGTTACGTTTGTTCACACGTATTCCCTCGAAGCACCTCTACAGGAGCGAGGAAGGCCAGGGCCTATGCCCGCCGCGCGCTAACGGCCTCGCCGTCGAGGTTGGAGCAAACCAGCACTTCCCCGGTGGCGATCCGGTAATACCAGGCGTGAAGCTGCAGCTTCCCGGCCGCGAGCGCCTCGGCCACGCTCGGGTGCGTTTTCAAGCGCTCCACCTGGTCAAGGGCGTTCTGCTGAATCGCCCGCTCGAGGCATTCCTCGCCGTCGGTGCAGCCGTACCGCTGCTCGACTCTTGCGCGCAGGGAACCGGCGAGCTCGAGCCATTCCCTGACCGCGAGCAACGCCTGGACCGAGGCTGGATTCAAACAGGCCTTGACGGCGCCGCAGTCGGAATGTCCGCACACGACCACGTGCTGCACACCCAGAACCTTGACGGCGTATTCGATCGTCGCCGCCGCGGCGCCACGGCGCGTCGCATAGGGGGGCACGATGTTGCCGATATTGCGGTGTATGAAGAGCTCGCCCGGTTCCATCTGCGTGATTGAAAGCGGATCCACGCGCGAGTCCCCGCAGGTAATCCACAGGACGCTAGGACTCTGACCATCGGCCAGCCTCTCGAACAGCGGCCGCCGGGCGGGAAAAACCGTTTCCTGAAACCGGCGCGCACCTTCGTCCAGTTTCTCAATACCCAGTTTATTGGTCATGAATCACCTCCAGCAGGGATCATGCATTTACCGCCTGCAACTGACGAGCAAACGCGGGAGGCATCCCTGCCGGGCGATCAGCCAGGAGAAAGGCGAACCCCTGGCATAGGGTGGCGCGCGATGGACTCGAGACGAGTAAGGAGCGGAGAGACGCAATCAAGTCTCGTCTTGTGCATTCCAGGTCTTTGAGACCTTTAGCATAATTCGTCCCACCTGCTGAATGCGCAATACTAGACTTGACCCAGCCCACTCCGTCGGCCGGCCGAAGATGCACGCAATAGTGGTCGTCGTGAGTGCGCGGCTGCCGACTCACAGAGCGACCCCATCAGCGAGTCTAACCCGACGGTAAGGCAACAACAGCCTACCCTCAGTGGATCGGTGATAATCTCGCTAGCTTCTCTGAAGTTGGGAGCCCGGTCAATGCTTGGCTGCGCCACAAATGCAAAGTGCCATGGGGCATCAGCCCCATGGCACCGTGAAGGCCATGGCTGGACTGCGTTAGAACTTGAACGTGCCCATCAGCCAGGCTTTTTGCGTGTCTTGGTTCAGATTGAAGTTGGTAGCCGTCCCGACATTGGCCTGCGTAGCCTCGGAGTCACCCCAATAGATCGCGTATTGGGCAAGCAAGGTAATATTCGGGGAGATGGCCTTGGTGACGCGGAAATCAAACTCCCTGCCGTACTTGACATTGCCCGCATCGGATTGGAAGTCGTGATAGCGCGCCGACATCTTCATGCCGCTCAAAGCCGGCCCCCAATTGGCCGGAGAGGCCGCATCCGCCTGCACCCAGGCATCCACCAAGCCAATGGCCGGCGCCCTATTCCCCGGTATGCGATCCGCCCAGCCGTTCATCGCGAACGCGGTAGCGAAAGGCGTCTGTATGGCGTATTGGCGATCATTGCTGCCGAGGATCTCATAGTTCGCGCTCAGCTTGACGCCGTGCACCCCTAAGCCCAGCATTCCAAGGTAATAGTTTGCATCGATGGCACTGTTGCCGTTGGAATAATTACTCTGGTTGGCGAATTCGCCGGTGTAGAGCAGCGCAACACCATCCTTGCTTCCCGTGCCCGTGAACGGGATTTCTCCGTCCAAACGCACGCCGAAGACCTTGTTGGAGGCCCGGCTGGAATTCTCGCCGGCTAGGGCACCGCCGGGGCCGCTGGTGGCGGTCGAGGGATCGCTGTTATTGAAATCAAATAGATAAGAATACCCGACCAATGTCGTAGGCGCGCCAGTCCAGTGATCGAGCTCAAACTCGAGGTTGATGAGATCCGTCTGCATCCCGACATCGCCTGCATCACTGCTGAAGCCTTTGTTCACGCGGGCGTGTGCCCACGCGGGTGTATAGGAGTTGTAGAGATGAGCATAAAACATGTGACCGCCAAAGCGCAGTCTCATATACAC
>JAKDMK010000539.1 GCA_030452365.1 Nitrococcus sp. | reverse complement strand
TTAAGTCGCTGCGGGAAGGAGAGGCAACTCTAATGCCAACTTGATATATATTGTTTATCACATTGTTTATATTGATATTGTTGTGTTGCCGTTAGCCTGAGTGACAGAAACAGTCAAATAACACAGTATAATTCCAGTTTATTTGATAGTATTTCCGTGTTTTTTAGCGGAATGTTATTCATGGATCGATTTCACGAGCTGCTGCTGGATGTCTGGCGCGAGGCGTGCCGGCACATAGAGATCGAACGGTCGGTCCCAACGATCGCGCGAATCCTCGCTCAGCGCATGCCGATCCACCAACTGGTGGTGCTCGCATTCGATGGGCGGCGAGCGGAGGTCGAGGTACGCGCGGGTCTGCGCGTTTCCCCCCATGCCGGATCGATGCTGCGAACGCTCAAGTCCACCGAGCACCGGCGGTTGCTATCCTGGGCCCGGAGCGGGGAAATCTGGAAGCACGGGGACGGTCAGTCCGCCGATGCGCTTCGGCCGCTGCTTCTTTTCCAGCCCGACATGGACGGTGGGGAATGGTTAGCGGGGCCGCTACGAAACGAACGCGGCCCTATCGGAGCGCTGCTGCTGCGAAGCCACCCGATCGAGGGCTTCGAGCCGCTCCATGCCGAGATGCTTCAGTCCCTGTGCGAGCCATTTTCGGCCGCACTGGAGAACGACCGTCGAGTCCACGAAATTAATGCGTTGCGCGAGGCCGCCGAAGCGGATAAGCGCTCGGCGCTGTCGCGCCTCGGGCGCGTAGAACTCAACGATGGCATCATCGGGGCGGACGGCGGGCTCAAGCCCGTCTTGGAGCGCGTGGCGTTGGTGGCGCGTACGGACATCCCCGTGCTGCTGCTCGGCGAAACCGGCACCGGCAAGGAGGTCATTGCCCGAGCCATCCACGAACACTCACCCCGCCGTGAGGGGCCGTTCATCCGCGTCAACTGCGGCGCGATACCACCGGATCTGATCGATTCGGAGCTCTTCGGCCATGAGCGGGGTGCCTTCACGGGCGCTGCCTCCACCCGCCATGGCTGGTTCGAGCGCGCCGACGGGGGCACGCTGCTGCTGGACGAGGTTGGTGAGTTGCCGCTTGCCGCGCAGGTACGCCTGCTCCGCGTTCTCCAGGAGCACGCCTTCGAGCGTGTCGGCGGCGAGCGGCCAATCCGGGTCGATGTCCGCATCGTGGCCGCCACCCACCGCAATCTTGCGGAAATGGTGCAAAATGGCCGCTTCCGCGAAGACCTTTGGTATCGCATCACTGGTATGCCCATGATCCTGCCGCCGCTGCGCGAGCGCCACGAGGATATCCCGGCTCTGGTCGAGCATTTCGCCGGTCGAGCCGCGAGGCACTTCGGCCTCATACGCCAGCGGCCCTCCGCGGACGATCTGCATTTGCTGACTGCCTATCACTGGCCTGGCAATGTGCGCGAACTGGGTGCGGTGATCGACCGCGCCGCGATTCTGGGCGACGGCGAGCGGCTGGAGATCGCCAAGGCGCTGGGCGTGATGCCGAATGCAGCGATGAAGCCCCTCGCGCTTGCAGCGCAGCCATCGCAGTCCAATACACTGTCACCGTCTGCCGACGTGGCCTCTCTCGATGCCGCGATGCGCCGCCACATCGAAGGCGCGCTAACCGCTACCCATGGCCGCGTCGAAGGACCGCACGGCGCGGCGAACCTGCTATTGATAAACCCCCATACCTTGCGCGCGCGTATGCGCAAGCTCGGGATCGACTGGAAACGCTTTCGGTCGGAAGCGTGACGCGCTAACCAAGAGAAAGCGATCCCAGTAGTCAACCGACCGCCGGCTGGTTATCCTCTGGGCGGCCTTCTTTAGAGGTATACGACGCAATCATGACCAAGCGACCATCATCTCGCTTTGCGCAACACCCCGGCCGCTGGCTGAAGCTGATGCTGATCTCGGCCTGTCTTGTAGTTTCGGCTGCCTCGCCTTCGCAGGCGCGCGCAGCACTTGCCGCTACGGCGCCGGCGTCTTTGCTGGACAAGCCGGGAACCGTCGCTGAGAATACCGAGGCGACCGCTGAGACAAGAACGACTACCGACATAGCGGCCAGTGACATGGCCGTGCCAGCCACGTTGCCGCGCGACCTGTCGCTGTTGGGTATGTATCTTCAGGCCGACT
>JAKDMK010000129.1 GCA_030452365.1 Nitrococcus sp. | reverse complement strand
GCACTCGGTCACGCCTCGTCACCCGCTTCCCGCTCAAGCCGCCGCCACTGGCAAAGACCACCCACTGCTTGATCCAGCTTGTCCAGCCATTGCCGATGCTCGGCCTGCTCTGCCTGGCTCGCCCGTGTGACAAGCAACCGCGGCCGCGCCGCATCGAGTCGGCGAACACCATTGACGAGCGCTGCGCCGGCGCTGTGGTCATCCGCGCTCTCCAACGCCAGCGCGGTCTGCCCTCCGGTCATGGCCAGATAGACCTCGGCCAACAGCTCAGCGTCGAGCAGCGCTCCGTGCAGAGTCCGTTGCGAGTTATCGATGGTATATCGGGTGCATAGCGCATCCAGGCTGTTACGCTGGCCCGGATGCAGTTCGCGCGCGAGCGTCAACGTGTCCATGACCCGACAGTAATCGGCTACCCGCTCCCAATGGCCTTCCAGACGGCTGAGCTCATGGTCGAGAAAGCCCACGTCGAATGGGGCGTTATGGATGATCAGCTCGGCATCCCGGATGAATGCGACAAGCTCCGCGGCGATCTCGCAGAAACGCGGCTTGTCCGCTAGAAATTCGTTGGTGATCCCATGGACTTCGATCGCACCCGGCTCCACTTCCCGCTCGGGATTGAGATAATGATGGAAGGTACGCCCAGTCGCCCGGCGGTAGCACAGCTCGTAGGCGCCGATTTCGATAATGCGGTGGCCATCCGCCGCCTCTAGACCCGTGGTCTCCGTGTCCAGCACGATCTGGCGCATCGATCGATTCACTCCCCGCACGCTAGGAATTTCGCTAGCATTTCGTCGATGCCTTGGTTGGCCAAACGATCAGCGTGTTCGTTCCCTGGGTGCCCGTTATGCCCCCGAACCCAATGCCATTCGATCTCATGACACGCGGCCAAGGCATCCAGGCGTTGCCATAGATCGACATTCTTCACGGGCTTACGATCCGCGGTACGCCAACCGCGGTGTTTCCAGCTGGGCAGCCACTCGGTGATGCCGCGGCGCACGTATTGCGAGTCGGTGGTCAGCAACACGCGGCATGACCGTTTCAGGCTTTCCAGCGCTTGAATCGCCGCGGTCAGCTCCATGCGATTGTTGGTGGTCTGCGCCTCGCCGCCATACAGGCTCTTCTCGCGCCCGGCATAGCGCAGCACGACTCCCCAGCCGCCGGGCCCCGGATTGCCGCGGCAGGCGCCGTCAGTATAGATTTCAACAGGTACCATTGAGCCGGCTCCTGGAGCTGGGTTGCCCCAGCGCGCCCGGTATCACCTCCAGGCGTGGGCGACGCACCGGTTGAGCCGGAATCCTACCACCCACACGCTTCTGACCGATGGTGAGGTGGATTCCGCCGACCCAACGCAGGCAACTCGGCCCGACCTCCCCGCGCCGGCGCAAGCGCCCAAATAGGCCGTTATTGCTGAGCGGCGGGCTTAAATGCAGCCGCTCTTTGCGCTCGATCTCGAGCCCCAGCAGCGTCATCCAATCCTCGATGCGTGCTTGCGAGCGATAGCGTCCGGTCCACGGCGGCCCAACGCGACGGCTGGCGAACAGCGAACGCAGCCCCCATAAGCTGAACGGATTGAACCCAAGGACCAGCATACGACCTTCCGGGCTCAGCACCCTTTCCGCCTCGCGCAGAATCTGATGCGGGTAATCGCTGAATTCCAGCTGGTGGATAAGCACCACTATATCCATCGTCTCGTTGTGTAATGGCAGCTCGACCGGCGAGGCCGCGATGTCGACCGGCCCGCCTGGCCACTCATCCAATACCCACTGGCGTGCACCGCGGAACAGGGCCGGGCGTTGCCCACGGCCGAAGGCGCCCACCTGAAGCACATGGCGGGCGTAAAAACAAGCCAACCGCTGACTGAGCAGCCGGCATTCGGCCTCCACCAGGGAACATCCCAGGGGAGTGCAAAACCAGTTCTGTATGGCCTTCATAGCGCGCAAATACTATATCGAATTACTGTAACCTGGGCCGCTTAGCATACCGCGCTACGCAAGCGACGTCAGCCGATCCAGCCGCTGCCCTGGCCCCAACGGGCTCCCGTGTCCCTGGCCGCCATCTACTCGCCTTTATTCCACCGCGCAAAGCGGCTACCATCGTAGGATATGATAGTCGATCCAGTATTTCCGCTCAGAGCCTTCACGGACAACTACATCTGGTTGCTGCACGATGCACAGAAGCGCCGCGCCTGCGTTGTCGATCCGGGCGATGCCGATCCTGTCCTGCGCTTCCTTGAACAGGAGCAGCTCGAGCTTACCGGCATCCTGGCAACGCATCACCACGCGGATCATGTGGGCGGTATAGCACGGCTTGTGAAAGAGCAGCCAGTGCCGGTATACGGCCCTGCCAAGGAGCCAATCCCGGAGCTGACTCATCCTCTGGGTGAAGGCGACACGGTGCGCTTGGAAGCCCTGGACCTCGAATTCGAGGTCTGGGAAATACCGGGCCACACCGCTGGACACATCGCCTATATCGGACAACAAATGCTGTTCTGCGGCGACACGCTGTTTTCCGCCGGATGCGGCCGGCTGTTCGAGGGCACACCGGCGCAGATGTACGCCTCACTGTGCCGACTGACCGATCTCAATAACAAAACTCGGGTCTACTGCGCGCACGAATACACCGAGAACAATCTGCGCTTTGCCGTCACCATAGAGCCCGACAATACGGCCGTTCGGGAACGCTACACCGAAATCCGCACCATGCGGGCCAATGACCTGATCACCCTGCCATCCACTATCGGCATCGAAGTCGAAACCAATCCCTTCCTGCGCACGGATATCGCGACTGTGAAGCGGTTGGCAGAACGTCACGCGGGCCACGAACTCACGTCGGCCGTCGAGACATTCGCCGCCGTGCGGGCCTGGAAAGATACTTTCTAATCTCCTGTAGATCGATTGCAAATCGGCGGGGTCATACCAGGCGATTTCGGGCCGATATATATATTGCAAGAACAATGGCCAAGAAGGAGACCCTGGGGTGGGGGCAAACGCTTGGGTTATGGCGGCAAGGGCGATCGCTGCGGGCTCGGCAGCCGTATTGCTACTCGCCGGATGTGCCCAGTTGGGGGTCGAACAGCCTAGCCCAAGCCCGCTGCCGTCCGCTGCGGATGCCGAGGTTCAATACCCAGCACATAGCTCATCGACGAGCGAGGCGCTCGCCAGTGCCACCGCGTCGGCACTAACTGCGCCCGCCGATCTCTGGACGCGTATTCAGCACGGTTTCGAGCTGCCCGAGGCGGATGACCAACCGCTAGTTCGGCACGATATCGAATACTTCACCGGTCGGCAGCGCTACTTGGATCGCATCGCCGAGCGTGCACGGCCTTACCTGTGCTATATCGTGCAGGCGCTGGATCACCGCGGCATGCCAATGGAAATAGCGCTGCTGCCGATCGTCGAGAGCGCCTTTCGTCCGTTTGCCTATTCGGCTGGACAGGCTGCGGGCATCTGGCAGTTCATTCCGACCACCGCAGAGTACTACGGTCTGAAGCAGAACTGGTGGTACGACGGCCGGCGCGATGTGATCGCCGCGACCCGAGCCGCACTCGACTACCTGCAGCAGCTCAACGCCCTCTTCGACGGTGATTGGCTCCTCACTATCGCCGCCTACAACGCAGGCGAGGGCACTGTCCTGCGGGCGATCAAACACAACGCCGCCCGCGGCCTACCCACGGATTTCTGGCACCTCAATCTGCCGAGTGAAACCGAGGCCTATGTCCCGCGGTTGCTCGCCTTGCGCAGCCTCATCGCTACCCCGGCAGCCTATGGCCTCAAGCTGCCGCCGATACCGAACGAGATCCCGATCGCGGTGGTGGAAATTCGCTCTCAGATAGACCTGGCACTAGTGGCACAGCTCGCTGGTATCACCATTGCCGAGCTCGTTCGGCTCAACCCCGGCTACAACCGTTGGGCAACAGGGCCGAATGGACCGCATCGCCTGGTGTTGCCGGTAGATCGGATGGCACAGTTCAAGGAAGAGCTTGCGGCTATCCCGCCCGAGGCGCGTGTGCACTGGCGGCGGCATCAGGTAAAGGGCGGCGATACCCTGAGCGGGCTCGCGCGGCGCTACCGTACCACGCTCGCTGCGCTAAAGGCCGTAAATGGGCTGCAGAGTAATCTCATCCGCACGGGCAGCTACCTAATCGTACCGTTGCCGCGCCGCATTGCGAGCCCTGAAGCGTTAGCTCGGAGGCAGCGCCACGCTTCGGATCACGCACTGACCTATGTCGTACGGCGAGGAGATAGCCTGTGGTCGATTGCCCGCACGCATCACAGCAGCGTGAGCCACCTCTGTCGTTTGAACCAAATTGCAGCGGACGCGGTGCTCCGCCCCGGGCAGAAACTCATTCTGCGCCCGCCACAATCGATCTCGCTCGCCTTCGCTGGCCTGCAGCACGACGGGATGATCCAAGCGGTCCGCTATACGGTTCAACAGGGTGATTCGCTTTATCAGATCGCGCGGCGTTTCAACGTGACCATCAGCGATTTGCGGCGCTGGAACAATCTGACGGAAGACACCTATCTGCAGCCCGGTCAGGAGCTCCAGTTGCGGGTCGACGTCACCCATGTCGGTGGCTGATAGGCCGCGATTTCAAGCAGCCTTGCAGCTTCCTCTAGCTACGCACAACGCATTTCGGCGGCAGTTTACGGACTATCTGGGAGCGTTATATTGAGCTCCAAAACTTCACAGTCGCCTTCCTGATCCAGCTGCATGCGCACGGCGTTGCGATCGACCGCGATATACTTTCGCACCACCGCCAGCAGCTCATCCTGCAGCATGGGTAGATAGTCTGGTCCCCCGGCGCACTGTAGGCGCTCCCGGGCTATGATGATCTGCAACCGCTCCTTGGCAACCGATGCAGTCTGCTTGCGCTGGGCGCGGAAATAGCTCAAGAAATTCATGCGCTAGAGCCTCCGAAAAGCCATCCGAACAGGCCCTTCTTTTCGGTCAGGAAGCGATGCTCGCGTTCCTCCCCGAGGAAGCGTGCCACCGCATCCTGATAAGCCTGACCGGCATTGGAGCGGGCTTCCAGAATAACCGGCATGCCGGAATTGGAGGCGTTGAGCACCGTCGTCGACTCCGGAATCACGCCCAGTAGCTCGATGGCTAGGATCTCCTGAACATCCTCGACGCTGAGCATTTCACCCCGGCCCACCCGTGACGGGGCATACCGGGTTACAAGCAGACGTTCTCGCACTGAGGGCTCGCCACGCTCGGCACGCCGTGTCTTGCTGGCCAGCAGCCCAAGAACTCGATCGGAATCCCGCACCGAAGAGACTTCCGGGTTCGTCACCACAATAGCCTCGTCGGCAAAATACATGGCAAGGTAGGCACCGCGCTCGATGCCCGCCGGCGAATCACAGACGATGTAATCGAATTCCTGGCTGAGCTCGTCCAACACCCGCTCTACGCCCTCCGTGGTAAGCGCATCCTTATCTCGCGTTTGTGAAGCCGGAAGAATGAACAGCCCAGGGGTACGCTTATCCTTGATCAGCGCCTGCTTGAGGGTCGCCTCCCCATTGATGACGTTGATAAAGTCATAGACCACTCGGCGCTCGCAACCCATAATCAGATCCAGGCTGCGCAACCCCACATCAAAATCAATCACAGCCGTTCGCCTGCCGGCGTTCGCCAGTCCGGCCGCAAAATTAGCGCTGGTGGTGGTTTTCCCAACGCCACCTTTACCGGAAGTCACGACGATGATTCTCGTCACGTTATCTACCTCCCCCCGAAGATTCGGTGGCTATATTAGGGCCTGTTGACGTTCACCACGGACCGCGGTGAACGTCAACAGGCCCTGACCTTTGTACATACGATGGCAACCCCAACAGGATCGCGCCTTGCCGACCCGGCTCTAGCGTTTTCAGCTATCCTAGATGGCCCAGCGGGGCAATATAGAGAGCATCGCCTCGCAGGAAGATCTGCACCTGGCGGCCGCGCTCGGCCTCGCCGATCTGCTCGCTTACCTGATAGTGCCCGGCAATGGCGATGAGCTCAGCGTTCAAGCTTTGGCAAAAGATGCGGGCCTCGGTATTGCCCTGAACACCGGCCAAGGCACGACCCCGCAGTGCGCCATAGACATGGATATTGCCGTCGGCCAACACCTCCGCGCCCGGGCTAACCGATGAGACAATGATCAAATCTCCGCCCCGGGCATAGATTTGCTGGCCGGAGCGTACCGGATGGCGCACGATACGCCCCGGTACCGACTCCGCTTCCTGCGGCGGAGCTGGATCGTCATGGCGCTGTAGCTCAGGCCCGTCCGCCAGCTGGCGCAGAATACCCAGCCCCGTCTCTGTGGCAAGCCGCTCGAGATCCTCTCCCTCGCCTCTGAGTGCGATGGGCACCAGAGCCCTACGGCGCAGCTCCACGAGCAGTGCCGCAAGCCGCGATGCCGAGAGCTCCGCTGCAACCGGCTGTGGGTCCAGCACGAGCGGCAGTGCCCGCAACAGATCGGGCGCTGCCGCCATCCGGGCATCCAGCTGCCTGAGAAGGGTATCGATATCGGTGGTGCTCAGACGCAGCACCGTTAAAGTCACCATCCGGCCTTTCAGCTCGAAAGTAGCCGGCCGTGATTCAGAGGTTGTTTGCAGGGCCATGCGCTTTCCTTGGCCTGTTCGAAATATGCCAGCGCCCGCTAGGCGAG
>JAKDMK010000538.1 GCA_030452365.1 Nitrococcus sp. | reverse complement strand
GCAGCAGTGACCGGGCATGAATCAAGCGGCGGGACTCAACAGAATGAACAATCCTAGGCCCGTTAAGGTCATCGCCGTGGCCAGTGGTAAGGGTGGCGTGGGCAAGACGCACGTCTCGGTGAATCTGGCGACTGTGCTGGCGCAGAGCTCGCGCGGCGTCATGCTGCTGGATGCCGATTTGGGGCTTGCCAATGTCGACGTATTGCTGGGGCTCTCGCCGCGGCTCAATCTTTCCCACGTCATCGAAGGGCAGGCCACACTAGAGGATGTGTTGGTCGAAGGGCCCAATGGGATACTTATCGTTCCCGCCTCATCCGGCACGCAGCGCATGGCTGAGCTCACCCCAGCCGAGCACGCCGGTCTCATCCACAGCTTCAGCGAGCTGAATCACGCACTGGATTACCTGATCGTCGATACCGCGGCGGGTATCTCCGACTCTGTCATGAGCTTTGCCAGAGCCGCGCGGGAGGTATTGGTGGTTGCCATTGACGAGCCCTCCTCGATCACGGATGCCTACGCGCTGATCAAGGTGCTGAACCGCGATCACGGCATGCAGCGCTTTCACATGCTCGCCAACCGGGTGCGCAGTGCGCGGGAGGGCGAGGAGCTGTTCAGTAAGCTCTCCAAGGCCGCCACCCGCTTCCTGGATCTTACGCTTGCTTATGCCGGCGCTATTCCGGAGGACGACGCGCTGCGCAAAGCCGCTCAGCGCCAGCAACCGGTGACGTGTACCTATCCGGGTAGTCCGTCGGGGCGGGCGTTTGTGGATCTTGCCCGGCGCGTGGCGAGATGGCCGTTGCCGAATACCGCGGAAGGCCATCTGGAGTTCTTTGTGGAGCGGGTCATCGAATATGGGGCGATCCGCCACGGGGTGGTTACATGAAAAACCTGGCCGCCTATGGGGCCGTCCAACGGGTTGGGGTCGACGAGGATGTCGTGGTACGTAACGCCCCCCTGGTCAAGCGCATCGCCCATCACCTGGCGGGACGATTGCCGCCGAACGTCCTGGTCGATGATCTCATTCAAGCCGGCATGATCGGGCTGCTGGAGGCGGCCCGCCAATACGATGCCACTCAGGGTGCAACCTTTCAGACCTATGCGGCCATCCGCATCCGCGGGGCGATGCTCGATGAGATTCGGCGCCTCGACTGGACACCGCGCGCGGTGCACCGCAAGGCGCGCGAGGTCGCACGCGCCGTAGCCGAGATCGAGCATCGAACCGGCCGTGAGGCCAAGGACCGCGAGGTGGCGGAGCACCTCGGCCTCGATCTCAACGACTACCATCGTATCCTGCAGAATGCTGCTACTGCCCGAATCTTCAGCATGGATGAGCGCGATCCCGACAGCGGTGACCCGCATGAACCCGCCGGCCATGGGCCTGCGGCCATGGAGATCCTGGAGCAGGAGGGTTTCCAGGCTGCCTTGATCGCCGCTATCCGCGAATTGCCCGAGCGCGAGCAGTTGGTGATGCAGCTCTACTATGACGAGGAGCTCAATCTCAAGGAGATCGGTCAGGTGCTCGGTGTCAGCGAATCCCGCGTGAGCCAGATTCATGGGCGGATCGCGCTCAAGCTTCGAGCCCTCCTGGCCGACTGGTTGTAGGTGTAGGGCCGCGGATGATTATGCTTGAGGCTATGCTGGGATACGCTCTGCCAGTAGTCATCCTGCTCGCCGTTGTGGCCGCGCTTGTGTCGGGCCTGGCGCTGCGCAGGCTCTTTCGTCGGCTCATTGGGCGTCTGAGTAGTGTTGAGCAGGCGCAAGCGCAGCTTGCGGAGTATTTCGAGGGATTGACGGCCGACGGCATCCGACAGGGACGCCGTCTCGCCCAGATCGAGCAGCAGCTTGGTCGCCAGCACGAACGCCTCGACCAGCACGAGCAGCAGCTTGGCCGCCTGCGCGAACGCCTCGATCAGCTCGCAAGCAGCGACGGTAGCGGCGGGGCTTTCAATACGGCCATACGATTGGCGCGCAAAGGGATTTCCGCGCGCGAGATCATGGAGACCTGTGGGCTCAGCGAAATGGAGGCTGATCTGGTGATCCTGCTGCATCGCGAGCGCGGCGCACCAATCAGCGCAGAGTGATAGTGAATGTGATCGGGTGATCCTCGCCGGGTCGAATGCCACGTCGGACACGAACTTG
>JAKDMK010000128.1 GCA_030452365.1 Nitrococcus sp. | reverse complement strand
CAGATGCGTTACCCTATTTAACAGAGCCTATCCAAAGCACCGGCAGCCCCGTTACTATGCTATTCAGTCAGGATCGCAGCGAGCTGCGCCGCTTCTATCTGGAGGCGTGGCGCAAGGCGCGTGCCCGCTTGCCCATGGCACCAATGGAGCAAATGGTCGCCGAGGTGGTGGCAGAGCATCCGGACTACCAACCGCTGCTGGAGGATGAAGCGCAGATCCTGAAGCGCGAATATCGACCCGAGAACGGAGAGACAAACCCTTTCCTTCACATGGCCTTGCATATCGCGCTGCGCGAACAGGCAACCACCGATCGCCCGCACGGCATACATCGCATCCACAGCGCGCTGAGCCAGCATTATGCTGGCCGCACCGAGGCGGAGCACCGCATGATGGACTGCCTTGCCGAGGCCTTATGGAGCGCGCAACGCCAAGGGGCACTACCCGATGAGACCGCCTACATGGCATGCTTGGAGTCGTTGGCGCGGCGAATCCTCGGCAACACGAGGCATAGACACTCGCGGTAATCAAAGCATACCAATCCTTATTCAGTAACGTAGGCAACCCCAATGGATGCCCAGCCAAAGTTCACGATCGGACAACTCGTCCTGCACAAGTTATTCGATTATCGCGGCGTGATCGTCGATGTCGATCCGGTGTTCCAAGGCCCGGAGGAGTGGTATGAGACTATGGCAAGGAGCCGCCCACCAAAGGACAAACCCTGGTATCACGTGCTTGTGCATAATGCCAGTCATGGCACTTACGTCGCCGAGCGCCACCTGGAGCCGGACCAAAGCGCAGAGCAGATCAACCACCCGGCACTGGGTGAAATCTTCGACCGCTTTGTGGACGGGCGCTATTATCGATCGAGGAGCGCGCACTGAGTGCTCCGACGCCCCGCTACGTCGCGGCCCGTCTTGGTTCCAGGCCATTTCCACAACCCAAGCACGATCCAACCGGCAGGGACAAGGACGATGACTACCTATAGGCTGAGAGTTCTTGCGATCGCCATCGTGTGGACGTCGTGGGTCGTCGTCGTGCCTGCGACTTTGGCCGCTGCACAGCACGGGACGGGACAGGATAAGGTCGGCTCGGTTCAGGAGGAAACGACTGAAGCCATTGAGGCGATCAAACAATACTCGGCAGCCCAGCGCGATCAGGCGCTCGCGCGGGCCAAGGCATTGATTGAGGAGCTCGATGTGCGAATCGCTGAGCTCAAAACATGGATCGACCAGCATTGGGATCCGATGCAAGCCGCGGCCCGCCAGCAGGCGCGGGACACCCTCTCTCAGCTAGAGGCGCAGCGCGCCGATTTGGCCGAGGCGTACGAGACGCTCGAGACCAGTTCGAGCAGCGCCTGGGAGGATGTTAAGCAAGGTTTCCTTAAGAGCTATCGCACCCTTCGCAAATCCTTCGACGAAGCAAGAAGCGAGCTCTGAGATCAAATCCGCCTAACCCGCCAACTTCTCCCGGACCACACGCCAGCAAGATTGGGCCTGGCGCTAGTTTAAGGGGGCAGCCCCGTGCCAGATTCAACTGATCGATCCTGCCATCGACGTCGTCTTTCGTAGCGAACGCTTTCGCGCCTTCAGGCAATCGATTCTTGGGTCAACAGTAGTCATGTTGCCGTCACTAACTGACGCTGCACGTCACTGAAACCCGACATTATCCGATCGAATAATCCGCCACAGAACCGGCACCGGACTCATGCAGAGCACTCCAGTTCTGGATTAAGCAGTTGATATTACGCTGATACCATGCGCTGTGAAGGCCAAGATAGTGGGCAAGACTCTAATTTGCGCTTTATATGGTTCATTTCATGCATCCCCCCTTGCTGGCGCAGGCCGGAATAGTATTCAAAGGGGGTTAGGACATGGTCTCGCAAGCTACAAAAGCGTGGAACGATCACCTGCGGGGATGCCGTTTGGAGACGGGGGACGGCTGTCCGGTGGATTTGGTCTTCGCGGCCTATTTCTACCGGCGCGCGGCGCTCCGCGGGCTTGCCGAGGCCCAACATGCGCTTGGCTTCTTGTACGCAACCGGACAAGGAGTGACGTTAAACGAGACGATGGCTGTCCATTGGTTTGAGGCCGCTGCCCAGCAGGGCCAGGTTTCCGCGCAACATAACCTAGGCGTGATGTACGCGGAAGGACGCGGTGTACCAAGGAACGAGGAAACCGCAATTCGCTGGTTCTACCAAGCGGCGCTTGGGGGTAGTGCCGACGCCCGGGAGTGGTTGGCCACGCGCGAGCCCGGTCAGGCAATCGGAGGATAGTCCGCAAGCATTATTGCAGACCGGTTTCTTGCGCCAGTCCACCGGACGGACTCATGCACATGCACTCGCCAGCGTCGATCGGCGGCGTGCAACAACCCGAATGCGTGGTGGAATGAGTTAACCCAGGTTGCTGTACAACATCCATGGAAAGACTTTAATGGTACGGGTAAAAAAGGCCCTGGTAGTTGATGACTCGCGTCTTGCCCGCATCGCGCTCAGCAAGCTCTTGCAGCGCCGCAATGTCGATGTGGACACGGTGGCTACCGGCACTGAGGCCCTCACCTATCTGCAGACGACTCGCCCGGATGTAGTCTTTATGGATTTCATGATGCCGGATATGGATGGCTTCGAGGCGACACGTCGCATCCGCTCTTTGCCTGGGAACACAGACATTCCAGTTGTCATGTACACCGCTCAGGAAAACGAGACCGATCGTGAGCGCGCTGAGGCGCTCGGGATCGTGGGCTTCCTCACTAAACCCAGCGGCGAGGAAAGCCTGGAGGAGATTCTGGACTCCCTAGAACGACTCTCCAGCGAGCCCAGTCCGACGAAAGTGCCGGCTGAGCCCACTTCTCCAGTGGACAAAGCTCCGGAGCCCCCCCTGCCGGCGGCAGCAGAACCCGCGCCTGCAACACAAGCCGAACCGGCGCGGGAAATTGACTGGCAGGAAATCCGCAACGCGGCCCGCGAGGCGGCTGAAGCCAAAGCCATCGAGGCGGCCGAACAGCTCGTGCAGCGACACATCGGCTCCCTGCGAGAGGAGCTTGAAAGAGCGATCAACAAAGCGGGCGAAGCCGCTCAGGAATCCAGCAACGCACTCCTTGAGAAAACCGCCCGCCGCATCGCCCAGGATACCGCCCGGGAGGCCATCGAGCGCTTTGGCAAGGGCATCGAGGCTACGCCAGCGGAGAATATCAAGGCCGACATACGCCGCGAGCTTCGGGACCACATGACCGAGCTATTGGCTGCGGATGTTTTCCGCCAGCAGTTCACCGAGATCGTCCTCGAAACCGCCCTACCCCGCCTGCGCGCCGCGCTCGTCGAGGAGACGCTGCCGCACATTCGGGATCGAATTCTGGAGGACGCGCAGCGCCTGGCGCGGGATGCGGCTCTGGATACAGCGGCGCAAGCGGCGCGCGATGCGACAAGCCAACAGATCGCGGAGTCCCTAACCGAGTACCGGATGCAGGACGACGATCGCGTTCGCGCGCTGGTGCAGGCGAGCGCGTCTCATCTGCGACGGTGGCTGTACATTGGCGCAGGCCTCGGCTTGGCTCTGGTCATCGCCGGGGTGGCCGCCAGCGTCTACCTGTCAACCCACGGGGTTCCTTTCTGAGCCCGACGCGCCGATGCCACCCGGTCCGCCATACGGATCGGCTCAGGCAAGCGATAGCGCCGCGTGCAAGCAAGCGTCCATTGAACGGCTCTATCATGATCAGTGCGGTGACCCGGCGAGACAAATAGTGGGCGCACGGCAGTGCGCGTGCGAACGACGCTGCCGATACGCTGTTGTGCATCCATGAGCGGCACTACGCAGCCTTTCTCCTGCCCAGGCTCTCGATACTCCCCGATCAAACGCGATTTACCGACACCTATTGTCCGCAGCCCGGTCACGACACCCAGATGGGCAGCGATACCGAGCCGGCGGGGATGGGCGATGCCCTGCCCATCGCAGAGTACCAGATCAGGTAACGCCGATAGCTTCTCCAGGGCACGCAGCACCGCGGGCAACTCGCGAAAGGACAGCAAACCCGGAATGTACGGAAACGGGGTCGGCTCGAACGCGGTCTGGATCTCTAACGGCGCCAGTTGCGGAAAGCTCAATACGACGACTGCCGCCCGCGCCGTTCGGCCGTGATCGACGAAGCCGGTATCCACGCCCGCGATGCAACGCACATTCTTCGGGCCAGGCTGCAAAAGAACCCGAGCAGCCAACTTGCGCTGCAGGGCAATGGCTTGCTTTGGCGTGACGGCCCAATCGTGGCGCGGATCAAACTGCATGCCGGCGCCGCCAACACTTGGCGCTGCCTCAGTTTTTGTCCTTGATATCCAGTTCATCGAGGGGATTTTTGGGGTTATATGGGTTCGCCCGATCCTCCGCCCAATAGTCCTCACGCATGATATCGACCGACCCGGACCAATCCTCGGGCGGCTCGATTGGCTCCGCGCTAAGCTCGATCCAGGTCTCGAGCTCGAACTCCTCTACCGCGCCGTCGAAGTACTGGATCTCGACCGTTTCGTCCTCATGATCGTAGGCTACCACCTCGAAGCTCTCACCTTTAGGTAACATATACCAGTCGCCCACCACGGGCGGCGCAATCGTTCCCATTACTTGATCTCCCTCAATCCGCCAGCAGCCGGTCGATGCCGTTGTTCTCAATATTATCGCTTTGAGCATCAGTTAGGCGGTGATCGGCACGCATTCAACCCATGGGCCGCCGAGCGGCCAGCACATGCGCCCGTGCGGCTCAGCTACCCTCCGCCATTGTAGCGAATACCTAGAAAAAATGTCCGACCGGGGGTATTGAAGCCAAATGTGCTCTCATAGTCTTTGTCCGTGATATTCTCGATCCGGCCTTCCATGAACCACGCTTGGCTGAGTTGAATCTGGCCGCTGAGATTGAATAGCGTATACCCGCCAAGTGTCTCATCGCCGATGTCGGCCCGGTCGCCAACACTGAGTAGCTCCGCGCGAATGATGCTGCCGGTGCCCAGCGTGCGTGCCAAAACGAGGGAATACTTGACCTTGGGTCGGCGCAGCAAGCGAGTATCGTCGGTTAAGTTACGCGGGCGCTGCAAGGTGAGGCTCGAGCTCAGGCTCCAGCGACCGATGCCGTCGGCGTACACCAGCTCGAGCCCCGGGATGCTCGCCTCATCGATGTTGATCGCCTGGTTCTTCTCGCCCTGAAAAGCAATGAGATCATAGATCTTGGTATAGAAGAGGTTCGCCTCCACCCGCCGCTGGCCACCGGGCTGGTGATAACGCAACCCCAGCTCGGCCGAGCGCGAACGCTCCGGGTCGAGATTCGGATTTCCGGCAAAAAAGCCGCCGAATCCGGGATGAAAGAGCTGGTTGAGGTCGGGCGCCCTATAAGCGGTGCCGAACGAGGCCAGCACGCGGTAGCCCGCGCCGAGCCGATAGCCCCAGGCCAGCTGCCCGGTCACATGACCACCGAACGCGCTGTGGTGGTCATAGCGAGCACCAAGCTGCAGGTCGCTGCGGCCGAACGTAGCGAGCCAGTTGGCATACATACCCGTATTGTGTATGGATTCATCGAAGACCACGTCGGACGTCGCGGTGTCGAGGTTCTTGCCGGCCGCGCGGCGCCAGTTAAGACCCAACATCAATGTCTGTGTCTCGCTAAGATACAAGTTATTCTGCCAATCGAGAGTCGTGCGCTCGCTGTCGATCTTGCTCGGGAAAGCCGATGTGATCTTGAAATCATCCTGGCTGTAACCGAGCGTCAGGCTGTAATCCCAGAACGACGCTAGGCTATCGCTGAGGCGGGCGCCGACAATCGCGTTCACCGTATCCTGTGTGCCCTGATCGAACTCGACATCGCCGTTGGCATACCAGCCGGACACACGCAAGTTCGCGCCATCCCACAACGGCGTCGTGAACCGTCCGTTAACGCTGCGGTTTATGTAACCGTCATTGTCGGGATCGTAGCTGCAAAAGTTATCGGGAATGCCCTTGCAAATGCTCGGGTTCGTGGCCGAAAAGCCATCAGTGTGAGTATAGGAGGCATTCAACTCCAGGCGAGTCGTATCCCCGAACCCAACACCAACCGCGGCGCGTTGAGTATCGTACGAGCCGGCCTTCATCGAAGCCGTCAGGCCTTGCGCCCGGCGCGTGAAAATCTGAATCACGCCGCCGATGGCATCCGAGCCATAAAGCATAGCCCGCGGTCCGCGAACGATCTCAATGCGCTCGATTTGTGCCGGTGAGAGCTGGCGCCAGGCAAAT
This sequence comes from Nitrococcus sp., assembly GCA_030452365.1. Lineage (GTDB taxonomy): Bacteria > Pseudomonadota > Gammaproteobacteria > Nitrococcales > Nitrococcaceae > Nitrococcus. The sequence continues at coordinate 431 of JAKDMK010000128.1, read as the reverse complement.
AGACCGCTCGCCGCTGAGCTCGCTCTTACACCGTCGATCAGCACCAGCACCTGATCCGAGTTGGTGCCGCGCAGAAATACGCTGGTATTGCCCCCAAGACCGCCGCTGACGGCCACGTTGACACCGGGCTGCAAGCGCAGCACATCGACGATGCTCCGCGGGCTCATCGCCTCGATCTCCTCACGTGAGATCACCGTGACCGGGGCAAGTGCTTCATCAACCGTTCTCGGTAATCGGGCTGCCGTGACGACAACGGGAGGAATCTCAATGGCGCTCACGATAGCCGGCAGCCCCGCCATTAGGGCTGCCGTGGCAAGATAAATCGGCCGCTGTTGCATAGTGGGTCCCCTGTTCGCGCACACCCGCGCTGCCACTGCCATGCCGGGATGTCCAGGCGCGCTGAGAGGGGCAAAACGGAGGCGAACGGGAAA
>JAKDMK010000127.1 GCA_030452365.1 Nitrococcus sp. | reverse complement strand
GTTGGTGGCCCCGTTTTTTATGGCTGCAAGGTAGGTCAGCATCTGTTCTTTTCCACCGTAGTCGAACAAAGTGCGGTGAATCGCTCACGGTGGGCAGAGGTTTGGGGCTCCGCCCAAGGTGGGAGTTGGCGATTGGTACGTCGCTACCGCAAGGATCTCTGGCCTTTGAAATATTTCCAGTACGGCCAAGTGCTCTTTCCTTCGGGGCCGGGGGATGATAAGCATCTATGGTGCACGCCAATGGCCACGAAGCAGGATCAGCAAACACTCAAACTACGGCTCGAAGGCCTATTTGATTGAGTAGGAACCCTGAACTGAGATCTCACGTCTATGGGTTGCAGCGTATGCGTGCGCTTTCCCCTGTCACTCGTGTATTCAGGGTAGCACACACCGTGCGCCATCTTCGGTGGCGGCAGATTATCTGGCGGGTCTGGTTTCGATTATACCGCCCGCGACCTGATTGGCGGCCTGCTTTGAATCAGCGCGTTGTCACTGGCCCATGGGTGGCGCCAATCAGTAGACCGCAGACCCTGATGTGGCCGTGGCGTTTCCGGTTTCTCAATCACGAGGCGGACCTGGAATCGGCGATGGTATGGACGGACAGTAAGTGTGACAAACTCTGGCTCTACAACCTCCACTATTTTGACGATCTTAATGCCGTTGAGGCGGAGAAGCGGACGCATTGGCATCGGGAATTGATTGAGCGGTGGATCGAGGAGAACGAGGCGGGACGCGGGGTGGGCTGGGAGCCGTATCCCTCGTCCTTGCGCATCGTGAACTGGACAAAGTGGGTACTTGCGGGTAATTTGCTGCCGGGTTCCGCAAGCCAGAGCCTCGCGGTGCAAACGCGCTGGTTATCCAAGCGCCTTGAGCACCATCTACCGGGCAATCATCTTTTCGCCAATGCCAAGGCCCTAGTTTTCGCGGGATTGCTCTTTGAGGGCGGTGAGGCTGAACAGTGGTTCAGTCTCGGACTGAAGCTTCTGGGTCGGGAGCTGCCGGAACAGGTGCTTCCGGATGGGGGGAATTTCGAGCTTAGCCCTATGTACCATCACGTCGTCTTGGAGGATGTGATGGACGTGATCAATGTCGTACGAGTGTACGGACAGATGGAACCTCCCGAGTGGGCCAAAGCCACCGAACGCATGCTCGATTGGGCGATAGCCATGGTACATCCTGATGGCGACATCTCGTTCTTTAATGATGCCGCCCTAGGCGTGGCGCCGACGCTTTCGGAGCTCTGCGCTTACGCGGTACGTCTCGGGATACGTGTACCGAAGTTCGTCGATGATCGGCCGGTTGTGCTGTTGCCGCACTCTGGGTATGTGAGATTACAACGAGATCATGTGGTCGCCTTTTTCGACGTTGGCAAGGTTGGGCCTGACTACCTACCAGGACATGCCCACGCTGACACGCTAAGCGTCGAGGTTTCCGTTGGGACGCAGCGTGTGTTAGTGAATTCTGGTACGTCGATCTATGGAACTGGTGCTGAGCGTCAGCGCCAGCGCGGAACGGCGGCGCATAGCACCATAAGGATAGATCGGGAGGACTCATCGGAGGTATGGGCCGGGTTTCGTGTGGCAAGACGCGCCTACGTGCACGATGTCGAGATTGACCCTGCGGGGGCGGCAGTTTCCGCCTGGCACGATGGTTATCTGCGGCTGTGTGGTAAACCGAAGCACGGACGAACCGTATGCCTGCGACGCAGGGAGCTGGAGATCCGTGACTCTATCACCAGCAAGCATAACCATTTGATTGAAGGCACGTGGCATTTGCACCCGGCCGTGGAGGTCGTGGATATGGAGTCATCAGAAACGTCGTGCCGTGTATTGCTCCGTATCCTGGATCGGGGTGTGGAGCGTTCTTTGGTAATGACAATTGAGGGTGCGGACCACGTGGCGGTTGAAGCGGGGACATATCATCCGGAGTTTGGACTGAGTCAGTCGACGCACTGCGTAGCATTTCGTTACCACGGGGATCTCCCGGTTTCGCTTGTCAGCACATTGGCTTTCTGATATTCAATTCAACACCTTGTGACAACGCAATACGTGCCGGATTGACAAAACATTATCGTGATGGGTCGTTGCTTGTAATAGGTGACAGCGCAGCTCAAATTTTAAGTAATTTTTGGATGTATTCCTGGAGCTGGCTATTATATTATGCGAATTCTGTTCTTTTCTGACCACTTTAAGCCGGAACCGAGTGCTCCGGCCGCTCACGTTTATGAAAGGGCGAAAATTTGGGTTGATAATGGGCATGACGTTACAGTTATATGCGCAGCGCCAAACTTCCCAGAAGGCGAAGTCTATAAGGGATATAAAAACGTATGGCGGCATGTCGAATACATGGAGGGAATTCGGGTAGTTCGGGTAAAGACATATATCACAAAAAACGAAGGAACTGTGAGGCGCATACTGGACTATGCTTCGTATGCAGTTTCTTCTTTTGTGAACTCGCTTTTTGAAAAAAAAGCGGACGTTATCATTTCGACGTCGCCTCATTTGTTTGTGCCTCTCGGTGGTGTTCTTTCGTCGCTGGTCAGGTGTGTGCCGCATGTCTTCGAGATAAGAGATCTCTGGCCTGCTGCGATCTCGGCTGTTACCAACCTTGGAAGGGGGAAAATATATAGATTCCTGGAGCGCTTGGAGGTTTGGCTTTACCGAAGATCTACGCGAGTGATTGCGTTTACTCCTTACTTTAAAAAAGACCTTGTTCGGCGCGGCATACCGGAGGATAAGATAGACGTCGTGATAAATGGTGCGAACCTTGGTCTGTTTGGTCCACAAAAAAATAAGGACCTTACTCTAGTCCAAGAGTTAACTATCGCAGATTTCTTCGTTGTCGGGTTTCTCGGTACGCTTGGACTTTCGCAAGGCCTTGAAAATGTTGTTGAGGTAGCGGAATTGCTCAAGGAGGAACAAATCACTTTTCTTTTCGTTGGTGTTGGCGCTGCCAAGGATAAATTGGTGCGGATGGCTATAGACAGGAGGCTCGATAATGTAGTTTTTGTTCCAAGGCAACCAAAGGAAGAAATGCCGAGGTTTTGGAGTGTTTGCGACGTCTCCCTTGTGCATCTAAAGAACGACCCGATTTTTTCAACAGTTATCCCTTCAAAAATATTCGAATCGATGGCGTGCGGCAAGGCTATTGCGTATGTTGGGCCTGAAGGGGAGGGGAGCCGTATCGTTGAAGAGTGCGACGTGGGGATTGTTGTTCCACCGGATTCTCCTGAGTTGCTCGCGGCGGCACTCAAACGTCTGCGATCGAACCATAGGATGCGAAGGCGATTTGAGGAAAACGGGATTGCTTTGGCACCTCTATTCTCTCGGGAAAATCAAGCAGCGAATACGTTGATGGTGCTTGCAGCAGCAGCGGGTCAGAGAGCGGGCGAGCAGGAGGTCGGCACGCCCTGAAGATTCGGATCACATGAGCTACCGGCATCATCGGCGCTGCTCCGATTAAAAGATGGTTGGGTATAGAATACGATTCTGGACTGCGCACTGCCGGAGTAACGCCCAAGTGCCAGCTATCCGACAACTTAGGCAAGAATGATGACGAAGTGTGATTGAAAGAGTGCTGGTTACAGGTGCCACAGGGTTTGTGGGAGCGAGCCTTGTTCTTCGATTGCGCGACGCAGGGTTCCGTGTCGTTGCGATCCACCGTGGTCGTGTCCACCCGCCGGATGTGCCGGCGGTGGAATGGCGGGCAGTTACGTCCATCGGCCCGTGCACGGAATGGTTGGAGGCGCTGGCAGGTGTGGATGTCGTTGTACATCTTGCAGCGCTTGCACACCAACTCGGACGCAAAGGGCAAGGACGTTGGCCAGAGTTCCACGCGGTTAACGTGCAGGGTACGCGTCAATTGGCGAAGGCATGTAATGAGTCATCATCCGTGCAGCGCCTCATCTTCGTAAGCTCGGTGGGCGCGATTCGATCTCAGAGCGATGTTCCACTGTCCGAGACGACACTTTGTGAACCGCAGGACGATTACGGCAGGAGCAAGTATCTGGCAGAGAGTGAAGTACGGGAGGCGTTAGGAAAACTAAAGACCGATTGGTGCATTATTCGCCCTCCGTTAGTTTATGGACCGGCCAATCCGGGTAATATGGCCCGGCTGATGAGCCTTGTGGCGCGGGGCGTGCCTCTGCCGCTGGCCTCGGTGGATAATCGGCGCAGCTTTGTCGCGCTAGACAATCTGGTGGATTTGATTGTGTGCTGTGTGGGTCACCCTGCGGCTGCCGGTGGCACGTTCCTGGTTTCCGACGGAGAGGATCTGTCGACGCCGGAGTTGGTGCGGCGGCTTGCGGCGGCGATGGGACGACGGGCCAGGTTGATCCCAACCCCGGAAAGGTTGCTGTTAGGCGCGGGCAGGCTTGCCGGTTTCGGCACGGAGGTGGCGCGGCTGTGTGGTTCGCTGCAGGTTGATATGACGGCAACCCAAGAGCGCCTAAGTTGGACCCCGCCGGTTCGTGTCGACGATGCGCTGAGGGATACGGCGAAGGCATTCCTGAGGACCAATAGTGCATGATGCTATGCTGATCTTATAGGCTTGGTCGACACGTTGTTCTGCTTGATCCGGTGTTGAGCGAATTTCTTATCTGCTGCGGGGTGTTTTCGCGCTCGGCAATACTCACTGGGCCCATGCGTGAGTACGCCATCCGCAAGGCCATGTTGGATGTCCCCATCGACTGCGCAGCTCCCATACCTTACCCACACCACGTGGAGGTGGGGTAGCTACCGTTCTGACCGTGACAGCCGGCCTTCTGCTGCTTCGGATCCTGGCGGTACTGTCCGAAGCCTTGTTCTTTAGCCTTCTGGTTGGCAGCGCGCTGGCGACTACTGATTCACGTTGAGGCAGCGATTCTTCTGGTGACGGCGCTCAGTGGCCTGCTGCTTCTGCCGATGCCTGGCTTTGAGCTTGCTGCCGGTTGGTGGAGGCTGGCCTTGGCGGTAGCGTTTGCCGTCCGGGTATTAAACGGAAGTTCCTGGAGAGTTCCTGGAGTGATTTATTTCTATGTGACTGATAGTGGAGTGTTATTTTTGGAATCTCAAGTGCGCGGCACTGGGAGCGACGCTCTGATGGCAACGAGCGAATCAAGATTTCACAGGTGGGGCCGGGTTACCTTGGAGCCCCTAACACAAAACCAGGTTTGGTGTGTCCACTCGAATTCGGAGCCAAGATAGATTCTGCGGCGCCATGCGTCGGAATATCGCAAATCCGTGAAGGCGGGATGTCACGTCGGCCGATAAGATCATCTCGGATGCTGTTATTGATATTGTTGGCTTTGGCTTTCGTGCTGAGTGCCGCCATCACTTACACCCTGCGGCATTATGCGCTGCGGGTGAATTTACTCGACGTGCCGAATGCGCGAAGTTCCCATGAGCGGCCAACGCCGCGAGGCGGTGGTCTCTCTATTGTCGTTGTTGTAATGGCTGGGGTTGCATTTACGCCATTACTGACTCAGCAACCCTCATTAATACCGCCTCTCGCCCTGTTCGGGCTGACAGCTATCACCGCGATCGGATATTGGGATGACCATGCGGATGTGCCGGCTAGGTGGCGTTTTGCCGTGCATGCATTGGCGGCGGCGTTGATTCTGTATTCCCTAGGCAATGTGCCTGCGGTGCCGTGGTGGGGTGGGGCGATAAAGCTGGGGCTAGCGGGCGCCGTGCTGGCCGGGATCGGAGTGGTTTGGCTAGTCAACCTCTACAATTTCATGGACGGGATTGACGGCATAGCGGCGGTCGAGGCGCTTAGCGTGCTATTAGGCGCAATGGGGGTGCTGCTCGTCCAGGGGCGAGATCTCCCAATCGAGCTGCCGCTAATCGCCGCGGCGGTTGCCGGTTTCTTGGTGTGGAATTGGCCGCCTGCCAGGATCTTTATGGGTGATGCGGCGAGCGGTTTTCTCGGGGCATTGATGGGCGTTATGGCTTTGGTGATTAGCAACCAACCCGGCATGAACCTCTGGTGCTGGCTCATTTTACTCGCAGTCTTTATCACGGATGCGACTATGACGTTGCTGCGGCGGATGGCCCGCGGCGAGCGCTGGTACCAAGCGCATCGCTCGCATGCCTACCAGAGGCTTAGTCGCCGCGCTGGACGGCACTGGCCCGTCACCGTCGGCGTTGCCGCCGTCAACATGTTTTGGCTCGCGCCTCTGGCATGGGCAGCCGCCAGTCTGCCCTCAACGGCGTTGTTTATTGCGCTGCTAGCCTATTTGCCGCTCGTGCTGACGGGCTGGTGGGTCGGTGCCGGGCTGCCAGATGATCGGTAACCTGGCGCGGCAGTGATACAGCGGCAAGAATGTAATGGTCACCGTGAACGGAGCAGTGGCGGGCGATGTTGCAGATGGCGTGAGAGCCGTAGATGTATCAGCCCAGCCATTGCGGCGGTAAATGGCTGGCAGCGATAGCGTAATGTTATGCTTCATGACTGCAGGCCTCCCGGTTCCACGCGAAACGTGTAGCACACGTGGACTACGTGCACGCAAGCGTTGACCGTGGTCGGAGGGGCTTGGTCTCGCGTTACTTTGCTCTCGGAAGTAGACCTTCCCCATGAGCAACTACCAGCCCCTGGTCATCATCGGCGCCCCTCGCTCGGGCACCAACATACTGCGCGATGTTCTGACGCCGATCCCGGGTGTGCGGACCTGGCGGTGCGCCGAGATCAACTA
>JAKDMK010000126.1 GCA_030452365.1 Nitrococcus sp. | reverse complement strand
TCCATCATAGTAAGCTCGCCACTGAGAAAAAATGGCGTTCCTGATGCGAACACTTCGTTGCTCGCCACCAGGCTCTGCCACAGCTCCTGACGCAGGGCGCTCACCGTCTCGCCGTCTGCCGCATCAAGCTGCATCAGAAGGCGGCACCAATCCCGCTCGATGCGATAGACCACTAGCCTTGCCTTGGCCCGGGCAACCGGATCGACCGGCATCAGCGGCGGATGCGGGAAACGCTCATCAAGGTATTCGCTAATTACTTTAGAATCGTACAGGATAAGGTCACGATCTACCAAGGTCGGAACCTCCCCATACGGGTTGAGATCGACGAGATCCACCGATCGCTCCTCCTCGAGGTCGACCAAGATGACATCGGCAGCGATCCCCTTTTCCGCCAGCACGAACCGCACCCGGTGGCTGTCGCACTGGCTGGGCCCGGAATATAAGGTCATTATGGATCGTCGGCTTACAGCCGTCATGTGCCGCTCCGCCAGGGTTTGCCTAGGCAGCCCAATGGGCCGCTCAGTCAGTGCACGTCCTTCCAGTATTCGCGTTTGAGCAGATAGATGATGGCCAAGAAAACGATCAGGAAAAACAACACCGGCACACCGAGCGCCTTGCGCGTGGACTTGAAGGGCTCCGAGGCATAGACGAGAAAATTCACTATGTCCCGCGTCATGCGGTGATACTCGGCCTCGCTGAGCGCACCCACCCCCTCGACCAGCCTGATGCCCACGACCTCGCGCTGACTACTACCTGGGGTATGGGGGTCCGCGGGTTTGTAGATCGGCTCCGCAGTGCCCTGCAAGCGCCAAAGTACATGCGGCATGGCTGCATTGGGCAGCAACAGGTTATTGACCCCGGTAGGGCTCTCATCGTCACGATAGAAGCTATTGAGGAAGGTGTATACCCAATCCGCGCCGCGGCTTAGATTCAGCCCCCCATCATGGCGCCGGGTTACCAGCGTCAGATCGGGTGCCGCGGTACCGAACCAGTCCTTGGCCTGCTTAGCGCGCATCGCGTTAGTCATAGGCGCGCTGATCTTGCTGCCATCCCAAATCAGATACTTCTCGACAAGCTCGTCCGGTATGTCGAGATCCCGACTAAGGCGCTGGTAGCGCAGATACTTCAGTGAGTGACAGCCCCAACAATAGTTGACGAAATATTTCGCACCGCGTTGCAAGGAGGCCTTGTCGCCCAAATCGACCTCCGCGTCCATGAGTCCGAGCGTTACATCAGCCGCTCCCGCCAGCCCTGGCAATAATACCATCGCGAGTAAGCAGGCTAGCTTTCTCATGTCAGGTTCACTCATTCCGAATCCGGCTTAGTTTTCTCACATAGGCTCCCGCTGCGTCTCCTCCAACCGCCGCCATTGCTTCCATTTCTGCATCAATCGTCGCATCAATTTCTGCATCCATTTAGCGGAACCGTCTGTCACTCTGTCCGGCTCCGGTTTGGTCTTTTCCAAACCGAAGAAGGTGTACACCCAGAGAAAAACGAAATAGCCAAAGTAGATAACCGCGCAGATACGCGCCACTAGGTTGCGACCAGGCGAGGGTGGGTTCCCACCCAGATGCCCCAGAACCAGCAGGGCAATCACGAACAGAGCCAAGGCGATTTTGAATCCGAGCCCCCGATAGCGCACCGAACGCACCTTGCCACGATCCAACCAGGGCAGAAGGAACAACACGAAAATCGACGAGGCGAGCGCGACAACACCCCAGAGCTTGTCGGGTATGCAGCGAAGAATCGAGTAGAAAGGCGTGAAATACCAAACAGGCGCGATATGCTCCGGGGTACTTAGCGGATTGGCGGGCTCGAAGTTCTCGGGCTCCAGAAATAACCCCAGCATGCCGGGCGCGTAGAAAACGACAAATGCGAATACCATCAAGAACACCGTCAGGCCTACAGTGTCCTTGATGGTGTAATAGGGATGGAATGGAACCCCATCCAGGGGAATGCCGTTAGCATTCTTATGGCGCTTGATCTCAATGCCATCCGGATTGTTCGATCCCACCTCATGCAACGCCGTGATGTGCAATACCACCAGCGCGATGAGCAGCAACGGCATGGCGGCCACATGCAGCGCGAAAAAGCGGTTCAAGGTAACATCGGAGATGGTGTAATCGCCCCGGATCCAGATCATGAGCGTATCGCCGACCCAGGGAACGGCGCCGAACAACGACGTGATCACCTGCGCGCCCCAATAGGACATCTGTCCCCAGGGAAGCAAATAGCCGAAGAAGGCCTCGGCCATGAGAACGGCATAGATTACCATGCCGATGAGCCATATCAGCTCTCGCGGCTTACGATAGGAGCCGTAGAGCAGGCCGCGGAACATGTGCAGGTAAATGACGATGAAGAAAGCCGACGCACCCGTGGAATGCAGGTAGCGAATGAGCCATCCCCAGTGCACATCGCGCATGATGTACTGGATTGAGGCGAAAGCGAGCTCGGCGTCCGGCTTGTAGTACATCGTCAGCCAGATACCGGTGACGAGCTGCAACACCAACACGAAGATCGCCAGCGAGCCGAAGTAATACCAGAAGTTGAAATTCTTTGGCGCATAGTAGCCCGCGGCGTGCTCTATCCACAGCTTAGAAAAAGGGAAACGTGCGTCGATCCAGGCCAGCAGGCCTCGATTCTTGGTGGCTTCGCTCATGACACCGCCCCCTTCTCCGGGTGTTCACCGATGATGATACGCGACGCGCTCGGATACCAATGGGGCGGCACCTCGAGATTGAGCGGTGCCGGTACTCCCTTATAGACGCGCCCGGCGAGATCGTACTTGGAGCCATGACATGGACAGAAAAAACCGCCCAGCCATTTGTTGTCCACCGAGCCGGGTTCCGGCTCATAGAGCGGTATGCAGCCAAGGTGGGTGCAGATGCCGATCATGACACCGTATTCGGGCCTGATCGCGCGGGCCAGATTCTGGCAATAGGGTGGCTGCTGGCTGCTGACCAAAGACCGCGGATCTCGCAACAAATCGCTTATCTTGCGCAATGTTGCGAGCTCCCGCGCACCGCGCCGGAAAATCCAAATCGGCTTGCCCCGCCAATCGACGTCAATCTTCTGGCCCGGAGCGAGCTTGCTGATATCCACTTCAACAGGTGCCGCAGCCGCTTCCGCCTGGGCACCCGGCTGCCAATAGGCAAGGAATGGAACGGCGCTATATGCCACGCCCACACCGCCGACCACACCGGCCGCCCCGGTAAGCAAACGCCGTCTTTTCAAGTCCGCCCCTTCCCGTTTCATCCACATCCCCCCTTGACTGGGTTGACTGCAAAACACGGCCAGAAAAAAAGCCTGGACGGCCGACTATCGGGGCACACTCTTAACTACGAAACATACGCAGCGTGCAAGGATCATACATAGCGCCCGGACCGTCAAGCACAGTCATGCCGCGGTATGCGCCTCATCAGACCGGATTAGGGTCGTCGATGAAATGGTGATCGAGCCGCAGGCGCGCGGCGAGGTGCTCACCGAGCGCCTGTACTCCGTAGCGCTCGGTCGCGTGATGGCCGGCAGCGAAGTAGTGTATTCCACACTCCCGCGCCTCGTGCGTCGTGGACTCGGAGATCTCGCCACTGACATAGGCATCCGCCCCCAGGTTCACGGCCTCGGCGAGGAATCGCTGCGCCGCGCCGCTGCACCAGACCACTTTATGGATGATCCGTGGGCCGGCGCCAACATGCAGCGGCGCACGACCCAACAGGCCGGACAGACGATCGCTCAGCTCGGCTGCAGAGGACGCAATACTAAGGCGTCCGAAGGCGAGCAGCCCGGGCACCCCACCCGCCTCGGTATAGCCGTCTATCTCGAAGCCAAGTCGTCTGCCAAGTTGTGCATTATTGCCGAACGCCTGGTGTGTATCCAACGGCAAATGATAAGCGACAAGGCTTACGCCGTGCCGCAGCAGCATGCCTAGGCGCCGCGCCTTGAGGCCCGTCACCGGGCTGGGCTCCGCCTTCCAGAAAAAGCCATGGTGTACGAGCACAGCATCAGCACCGGCATCGATGGCCTGCTCGAGCAACGCCGCCGAGGCCGTAACCCCGCTCACAAGCCGTGTCACCTCCGCCCGGCCCTCTACCTGCAAGCCGTTGGGCGCGTAATCCTGGAAGCCGCGCGCGCCGAGCAGCTCATCACAATAACGCACTAGCTTTGCAAGCTGTACCATAACCTTGTCAAACCCCAGCTCGAATCCGTACCCCCCAAACAAGTCATCCTCATGGACGCCTTGCGCAGCGGCTGAGGGAGAGGAGTGCGAGACAAAAACGCCATGTAGGCGCAAAAGCGCATAGCAGGGTTCACACTCCGGTGCCGCGCGGGGCGGTCATCACGGACGTGCCGTGCGCTCTACATTCGGCCGACAGGGCATGCGCGGTCAGCCCCTCACCGCGCGCCATGAGCGCTGCGATGCGCCCCAGACGGGCGGCTCCTGCCTCAGAGCAGTGAATGAGACTGGTGCGTTTCTGAAAATCATATACCCCAAGTGGCGAGGCAAAGCGAGCCGTGCGGGACGTGGGCAGGACGTGATTCGGCCCCGCGCAGTAATCGCCTAAGACCTCTGCGGTATTTCGGCCTAGGAAAACGGCACCCGCATGGCGCACGGCGCCGAGCATCCGCTCGGGCTCGACAATCGAGAGCTCCAGGTGCTCGGGGGCAACGAAATTGACCACCTCCGCGGCTTCGCCAAAGTCCCGAACGCAGACCAGTGCGCCACGGTTATTAAGCGCTGCGCGAATGATCTCAGAGCGGTCCATGGCAGGCAGAAGGCGCTCCATGGCGCTTTGGACCTGGTCCAGATACAACGGATCCGGACAGACGAGCATGGCCCGGGCATCCTCATCGTGTTCGGCCTGCGCGAATAGATCCACGGCGATCCATTCGGGATCGGTTTGGCCGTCGCAAACAATCATGATCTCCGAAGGCCCAGCCACCATGTCGATCCCTACGCGGCCGAAAACCCGACGCTTGGCCTCCGCGACATACGCATTGCCCGGGCCAACGATCTTGTCCACCGCCGCGATGGTCTCGCTGCCATAAGCTAAAGCCGCGATGGCCTGGGCACCGCCGACAGTAAACAACCGATCTACGCCGGCAATCTGTGCCGCCGCCAAAACCAGGGGGTTGATCTCACCGTCGGGCGCCGGGGCGAGCATGGTGATCTGATCGACTCCGGCGACACGCGCCGGCAACACGTTCATGAGCACCGAGGAGGGGTAGGCGGCCTTACCGCCTGGCACATACACGCCCACGCGCTCCAGTGCGCTCACCTGCTGACCGAGGACACTGCCGTCCGGCTCGGTATAAGACCATGACTCGGCAAGCTGTCGTACGTGATAGGCGCGAATCCGCTCCGCCGCAAGCTCCAATGCCTGCCGCTGCGCGGCGGGAAGTCCGTCCAGGGCCTTCCCCCTGCGCTCATGAGGTATCTCCAACTCGGCGACACTAGCCACCTCGATACGGTCGAAGCGGGCCGTATACTCCAACACCGCAGCATCGCCGCGCCGGCGAACTGCATCGAGAATCTCACTGACGGTTTGCTCCACCTGCGCCGTGGCGCCGTCATCCCAATCCATTAGCGAGCGGAGATCGTCCCAGAAATCCGGTTGCGTGGTACTCAGGCGTTTAATCGTAAGCATCTCCGGCTCCAGCGTGATCAGGCTAGGGCCAGTTGACATTCAACCACGACGCCGCGCCGGCGAATGTCAACAGGCCCAAATCAGGATTTACTGCGCTGCACCTGGCGCTACCGCCGGGCGATGCGATGCCGCCACCGCGCGGCGCATTCGCTCCAGAAACGGCTTGATCAGTCGGTGTTTGGTCTTCATTGCGGCGCGGTTGACCACCAAGCGCGAGCTGACATCGGCGATGTTCTCGATTGGCGCCAGCCCATTGGCCTTTAATGTGTTGCCGGTGTCTACGAGATCGACGATGAAATCGGCCAACCCGACTAGGGGCGCGAGCTCCATTGAGCCGTAGAGCTTGATCAACTCCACCTGCCGCCCCTGTTCGGCGAAGTAGCGGCGGGTGATATTGACGTATTTGGTCGCCACACGCACGCGGCGGGCTGTCACGTTGGCCCCGGGGCGCCCAGCGACCATGAGCCGGCAGCGGCCGATTCCGAGATCGAGCGGCTCATAAAGCCCCTGTCCGCCGTACTCCAATAGGACGTCCTTACCCGTCACGCCCGCATCGGCGCCGCCATATTCGACGTAGGTAGGGACATCAGCCGCACGCACAATCACAAGCCGCACCTGCGCCAGGCCGGTATCCAGAATCAGCTTGCGGCTCCCCTGCGGGTGCTCCGCCGGCTCGATGCCAGCGTGGCTGAGTAGCGGCAAGGATTCCGTCAGAATTCGACCCTTTGCCAGGGCAATGATTAGAGTATCGTCGCCACTCATGGGTAGGATCTGTTGACATTCACCCACGACGCCGCGCCGCCTCGCGCCCTAGCCTGGCACGCGCCGAATGTCGGCACCGAGCTGAGCGAGCTTCTCTTCGATGCACTCATAGCCTCTATCGATATGGTAGATACGATGCACCAGAGTTTCGCCCGCAGCCACCAGACCCGCCAAAACAAGGCTCGCAGAGGCGCGCAAGTCGGTGGCCATAACCGGCGCTCCAGTCAGCCGGCGCACCCCAGTGCTGATTGCCGTGCGCCCCTCTAGGCGCACATCCGCACCCATGCGCTGCATCTCGAGA
>JAKDMK010000125.1 GCA_030452365.1 Nitrococcus sp. | reverse complement strand
GCGCTGGTGCTCGCGCTGCTAGAACAGCGCCCACGCAGCCGCGACCGTGATCTCACCCTGCTCCTTGAGCTCGGCTTATATCAATTGCTCTACACAGACATGCCGCCGCATGCGGCTGTTTCAGCCACGGTGGATACCGTACGTGCGCTCGGTAAGCACTGGGCCGCCCGCTGGGTCAATGCTGTCCTGCGGCGCTTCCAGCGCGAGCGCGCTGATCGACTCAAGAGTGTGGATGAGGATGTCGCCACGCGCTATGCCATGCCGCCCTGGCTGCTGCAGCAACTGTGCGCAGATTGGCCCGAGCAGTGGGAGTCCCTGGTGCAGGCGAGCAACGCGCGGGCACCGCTGACCGTGCGAGTCAATCGCCGGCGCAGCGACCGCGAAGCCTGGTTGGCGCGGTTAGCGCCAGTCTCGCGTTCAGGCAGCAGCGTGACGGGGCTACCGCACGCGGTAGTGCTAAACCGGCCGCTGCCAGTGGCCGAGTTGCCGGGCTTCGCTGGCGGCGAGGTCTCGGTACAGGACGCTGCCGCACAGTTCGCTGCTATGATATTGGCGCTGCAGCCGGGCCAGCGCGTGCTCGACGCCTGTGCTGCGCCTGGTGGAAAGGCGGCTCATATACTGGAGCAGGCGGAGGTAATGCTTACGGCGCTGGATATTGACGCACAGCGTCTCGCTCGAGTAGCGGAGAACCTGGTGCGGCTTGACTTGCAGGCAAAGCTGCTGGTCGGTGATGCAGCGGATCCCGCAAGCTGGTGGGATGGACGAGCCTTCGACCGTATTGTGGTGGACGCGCCCTGTTCGGGTACCGGGGTCATTCGCCGGCATCCCGACATCAAATGGCTGCGTCGCCCCGATGATGTCTCGGCGCTCGCCAACACTCAACGGCGGCTGCTGAAGCAGCTCTGGCCGTTGCTGGCAAGCGGCGGTAGGCTGATTTATGCGACCTGCTCCGTATTGCGGGCCGAAAACGACGCTGTAGTCGAGTCATTCCTGCGCGAGCACGCGCAGGCCGCAGTCCGCGCGCCGGATATTCCGCTGGGACGCGCACTTCGGTTCGGTCATCAAATCCTGCCCGGAGAGCGGGATATGGACGGATTTTATTACGCGTGCTTGGAAAAGGGTTGATAAACAAGGGGGCGCATTCTCGGCGCAACAATCGGGGCCGGTTGCTCGCGTTCCTACTGGTGCTGGTGACGACGCTCGCCAGCGCTGGAGCGGATGGGGTATTCCGCATCCGCTCTGGTGCCGTCTCCTTGCATGAAGGCGTCTACTATCTCGATGCCAAGGTCGAGTATCACCTCAGCGAGGTCGCGCGCGAGGCGCTAGACAGCGGCGTGCCACTGTACGTGGTGCTGGAGATTAAGGTCATCCAGCCCCACTGGTGGTCGTTGTGGTGGGAGGATGTGGTGGCGGAGCTAACCCAGCGTTATCGGTTGCAGTACCATGCATTGAGCCAGCGTTATGTGCTCACGGCAATCAATAGCGGCGAACGTCACAGCTTCCGCCGCTTGCGAGCCATGCTGGTGGAGCTTGGGAATGTCCAAGGGGTGCCGGTGATCGATGCTGAGCTGCTGCAGGCGCCAGCGCAATACCTCGTCCGCGCGCGCGCTCGATTGGACCTGGACGCGCTGCCCCGACCGCTGCGCACGGTTGTCTACCTATCGCCGCAGTGGCGGCTGGTAAGTGATTGGCAGCAATGGCAGCTCGGATCTTAAAGTGGTTTTTGCGCGAGGGTACGATCCGGATCGGGCTGTGCCTGCTGCTGCTGGCCTCGTTGTACCTGCTCACCGCGGCAACGGAGAATTCTGCTCGTTTCGGCCGCCTTTACATTTTGCTGCTGCTCTTCAACACCGTTGGATTGGTGGCGCTGCTAGGTCTCATCGGCCACAACCTCTGGCGATTGATAGTTGCCTTTCGCGCGGGGCAGGCGGGTAGCCGTCTCACGGCAAGATTGCTGCTGCTGTTTATGGTGCTGGCTGTGATCCCGGGCACCGTCGTTTACGCCTTTTCCATGCAATTCCTGCGCAGCGGTATCGACAGCTGGTTCGATGTGCGCGTGGAAGCGGCATTGAATAACGCCCTCGAGCTGTCCCAGGCTTCGCTAGACCTGCGCATGCGAGATGTGCTCAAGCGCCTCGAATCGGCAAGGCGCCAGCTCATCAATGTGCCTGATGGTGTGCTGCCGCTTGCGCTCGGCGATCTGCGCGAGCGCATGGATGCCTCCGAGCTGACCTTGCTCGGCATCAATGAGCGGATCATCGCTTCGAGCAGTCAGGATCCGGCGGCGATTCTGCCCTATCGCCCTGAGGATGAGGTCCTGCTGCAGCTGCGCCAAGGCCGCCCCTATGTGGCGCTGGATCCGATTAATAGCTCGGATCTGCAAGTCTATGCCGCTATACCGGTCCCGGATCCAACCAGTCCTCAGGAGAATCGAATCCTCCAGGCGCTGTTCCCGATATCGCCGCGCCTTGATGCCCTGGCCAGCGATGTCCAGCGGGCGTTCAGCGATTACCGCGAGCTCACCTACCTACGTGACCCGCTCAAGGACAGCTTTATTCTTACCCTGTCGTTGGTCCTGTTGCTGTCACTGCTGTTCGCACTCTGGTCGGCATTTTTCCTGGCCAAGCGGCTGGTCGCGCCCATCAGCGGCTTGGCCGAGGGTACGCGCGCATTGGCCGAGGGCGATTACGGGACGCAACTGCCTACGGCAGGGAAAGACGAGCTCGGCTTCCTGGTCCAATCCTTCAACGATATGAGCCGTCGCGTGGCCCTAGCCCGTAACGCGGCCCGGCGGGTCCAGGCACAGGCCGAGGCGCAGCGCGCCTACCTGGAGACGGTTCTCGGGCGGCTCTCCTCCGGCGTGCTAGCGATTGACCAAGACGGCATTTTGCGCACTCGCAATCAGGCGGCGGATCATATCCTGGCGGTACGTCTGGTCAACGGCATAGGCAAGCCGCTGACGGCGATCGCACACGTGCATGCGAATATCGCCCCGTTCGCGGATTTGGTGGCCGAACGCATGGCCAGCGGCGCAGCCGAGTGGCGCGAGGAGCTTAGCCTGAACACCGGTGAAGGCCGCCGGGTGCTCATCTGCAGCGGTGCCGCACTTTCAGCCGACGTGGCCCCTGGTGGTCACGTCATCGTCTTCGACGATGTCACCACTTTGATTCAGGCTCAGCGTGACGCCGCTTGGGGTGAAGTGGCACGACGACTCGCTCATGAGATCCGCAATCCGCTAACGCCGATTCGGCTCTCCGCCGAGCGCATTCGCCACAAATACTTGGTACAGGCCGGTGCGCCGAATGCCGAGATGCTGGATCGGGCCACCCGTACCATCATCGCCCAGGTGGATAATATGCAGGCCATGGTCAAGGCGTTTTCAGAGTATATGCGGCCGCCCAGACTGGAAATCCGGCCGCTGAACCTCAACGCCTTCATTCAGGAGGCGGTGGAGCTCTATCGCGGCAATCCGGATCAGCCCGAATTCGAGCTTTTACTGGCCAAGAATCTGCCAAGTCTGTGTGCCGATGGGGGGCGTTTGCGCCAGCTGCTGAATAATCTGATCCGCAACGCCCTGGAGGCAAACCCAGGCGATCGGCGCTGTCGGCTCACTATTGTCACCCGGTTAGGTCGAGATCGCGATGCCGAGGCCGTGGAGCTCATAGTCAGCGACAACGGGCCGGGCTTCGCCGAAGATGTGCTCAATCAACTCTTCGAGCCCTATGTCACTACCAAACCGAAAGGGACCGGGGTCGGCCTGCCGATTGTCAAGCGCATTGTCGAAGAGCACCACGGGAGCATTTGCGCGCGCAATACACCGGTAGGGGCTCAGATCGAAGTTCGCTTTCCGGTACCGGATCACCGTCAGAGCAAATCTCAGAGCCACGCAAAGGCTGGCAGAGAAACATCCCTATGAATCCAGCGTACGTTTTGGTCGTCGATGACGAGCCAGATATCCGACAATTAGTAAAGGAGATTCTGGAGGATGAAGGCTACCAGGTGGCAACGGCAGGTAGCGGCGCCGCCGCGCGCGAGGCCCGGCGGCGGCGCTGCCCGGACCTAATCCTGCTCGATATCTGGATGCCTGATGAAGACGGCGTCACTCTGCTCAAGGAGTGGAGCGAAAATGACGCAAGCCGCTGCCCTGTAGTAATGATATCGGGACACGGCACTGTGGAGACGGCGGTGGAAGCGACCCGCCTCGGGGCCATTGATTTTATCGAGAAGCCGCTATCCATGGCCAAACTGCTGGTTTCCGTGCGTCAGGCGCTTGCCAGCAGCCCTGAGAAGGCCGCGGAAACCGCCCACCTGGGCACAGCCATACTGCTGGAACCCGTAGGTCATAGCGGTCGGCTGGGGGAATTGCGCGCGCAGATCCGCCGCCTTGCAGCGAGTGACAGCTGGGTTCTTTTCAGCGGCGAGGCCGGTAGTGGCAAGATGTGCTTTGCGCGCTATCTGCATGCGCTCAGCGAGCGCCGCCAGGGGCCGTTGATCGAGCTTGCCGCCGGTTCGATCGCAGGTGACAAGGCGGCGGAGGAGCTGTTCGGCTGCGAAGGAGCTCCCGGCCGACTGGAGACGGCAGGCGGCGGAACGCTGGTTTTGGACGAGGTGGCGGATCTCGAGCCGAGGGCTCAGACCCGACTCGTTTCGGCCCTGGAAGAGTACGGATTTCAGCCTATCGGCAGCAATAGGCCGCTACCTTTGACGGCCCGGATTGTCGCTCTGACCCGCATCGACCTTGCCGCTGAGGTGCGCGCCGGGCGCTTTCGCGAGGATCTTTATTATCGTCTCAACGTCGTGCCGGTAAATATACCGCCGCTGCGTGAGCACATCGAGGACATTCCCGAACTGCTCAACTTCTATGTAGACTTCTTGGTTGAGCATGACGGCCTGCCCTATCGCCGCTTCAGCGTGGCGGCACAGAACCGGCTTCGAAACTACCCTTGGCCAGGCAATGTGCGGGAGCTGCGCAACATGGTACAGCACCTGCTGATTCTGGGCGCGCAATTGGAGATCACGGTATCGGAGGTGGAGAACGCGCTCATTGCCTCGGTACCGCTGATCGATGCCGACACGGCCGCAGCCGGCTTGCTGGGCCTGTGGTTTGACCAGCCGTTGCGGGAGGCACGGGAGGCCTTCGAGCGGCTCTATCTCCAGCACCAGCTTAAGCGCGCCGAGGGCAGCGTCGCGCAACTGGCAAGACTCACCGGAATGGAGCGCACGCATCTCTACCGCAAGCTGCGCGCACTCGGGATTGACCCCAAAGAAAGCATCTGAGGCCGCCCAGAGCGCGTTGGCCATAGCCACGGCGACGAGCGTGTACGGCGTTTTATCTCAGCTCGGTAGGTTGGGGGGAGCTTGCGAACCCCAACGTTTCCCTCTAAGGCTCAAGCAGAATCAGGCACCCTGAGAAAGTGCCGGCGGTAAAATCTAAGCTCGGCAATGGACTCTCGCACGTCATCCATTGCCAGGTGCGTGCTGCGTTTTGAGAAGGTCTGCAGAATCTCCGGCACCCAGCGTTGGACCAGCTCCTTGATCGTGCTCACATCCAGATTGCGGTGGTGGAAATATTGCTCGAGCTTCGGCATGCACCGGTGCAGAAAGCGCCGGTCTTGGCAGATGCTGTTTCCACACATGGGTGAGGCATTGGGCGGCACCCACTGCTGCAGGAATTGCAGCGTGCGCTGCTCCGCCTCCACCTCGTCGATCCGGCTTTGCCGCACCCGATCCACCAAGCCCGAGCCACCGTGCTGATCCGTGTTCCACTTGTCCATCGCCGCGAGCACGGCCTCGCTCTGGTGGATCGCGAGCGTCGGGCCTTCTACCAGGACAATGAGGTTCTTGTCGGTAACGACCGTCGCAATCTCGATGATACAGTCGTGATCCGTGTCCAAGCCCGTCATCTCCAGGTCGATCCAGATAAGATTCTCTGTGGACTGCGGCATGGCTTCGACTCGTTATGTGAGCAGTTGAACTCGATTCTACCAGAGCTTGGCGGCCGCTGTAGGTGCGCAAACGCCGATCACGGCCCGCCCTTAATCTGTCGGCAAGCGCAGGCGGCACCGCAAGGGCGGATCGTGATCTGGTTGCGAGAGCCCCGCAGTCAGCTGATCCGGACGTTCGCGCGTCAGATCTCGATCTGGGCACCCAGCTCGATCAGGCGATTGCCGGGAATCTCAAAAAACGCTGTTACCGGCAGTGCATTGCGCGACATGAACGCAAACAACTTCTCGCGCCACAGCGCCATTCCAGGTCCGGCCTCGGCAACCACGGTTGCGCGCGAGATGAAGAAGGTCGTGTCCATCAAATTGAAAGGCAGCCCGCGACTGCCGCACTGGGCGAGCGACAGCGGGATGTTCGGTTTCTCCGCAAAGCCGTAGCGCAGGGTGAGCGCATAGAACTCGCCGTCGAGCGCAGTGATCCCGATATGCTCCTCGGCATCGGCCACTGGGGTTTGCAGGGTTTCCACGGTGAGCAGCACATTGCGCTGGTGCAGCACTTTGTTGTGCTTGAGGTTGTGCAGCAGCGCACGCGGAACCGCCTGTTGAGAGGCGGTCAGAAACACCGCGGTACCCGGCACCCGCAGCGGTGGATGCGCGCTGATGCTGTGGATGAAATCAGATAGCGCTAGATCTTCCGGCTCGATCTCCTTAAGCAGCAGCTCGCGGCCACGACGCCAGGTGGTCATAATGGTGAACACTAGGATACCGAGCGCCAGCGGAAAC
>JAKDMK010000537.1 GCA_030452365.1 Nitrococcus sp. | reverse complement strand
TGGATACGTTGGTTAGAGGCTCAATTCGAACGAGCCCAAAGGAGGTTGACATGTACTTGAATACGAATGTAGATGAGACAAGGCCGTTTAACACTCTGACCACTGGCTACTGGCATATTGTTAGAGGCAAGGCGCAGCAGGCCTGGGGCGTGCTCACCAGTGACATCGTTGATCTCTTCTAGGGATACGAGGAAGAGCTGGCCGGGATACTCAAGAGGTTCCACGGCATTACCAAGGCGCAGGCCGACCGGAGGATTGACAATTGGATCAATTAAATGCGCCGAACAGCCGTTTGGCTATGCACGGTTAGAAAGACTCGTTGAGATCTGCAGGCGGGTGAATAAGAGCGGCTTCATACGAGCTTGATTCACCCGCCTGATCCTATGGCGGATGGGCCTGACCTGCTGGTACAAACAATCGCAGCGCCGTACGGCTACAAGCCATGCGCATAGACTGTTACAGTGACTGCATGCAGCCAGACCACAGTTACATGAATGCCCAGACGCCAAGCGCGGAACTAGACCGCCTCGTCTTCGACAACCGCTTCACCCGCGAGCTGCCGGCCGACCCACACCGCGACAACCAGCGCCGCGTGGTGATCGGTGCTTGCTTCTCCAGGGTGCAGCCGCGGCCCGTGGCCGCGCCACGTTTGGTCGCCTGTTCGCGCGAAGCGGCGGCGCTGCTCGATCTCTCCGAAGCCGACTGCGAGAGTGAGGAGTTCACCCAGGTATTCGCCGGCAACCGCTTGCTGCCGGGTATGGACCCGTACGCCACCTGCTACGGCGGTCACCAGTTCGGCGCCTGGGCCGGCCAGCTCGGCGACGGGCGCGCCATCAACCTGGGCGAGGTGGTGAACGCGCGCGGCGAACGCTGGATACTGCAGCTCAAGGGCGCTGGTCCCACGCCCTATTCGCGCGAGGCCGACGGTTTTGCCGTACTGCGCTCGTCACTGCGCGAGTTCCTCTGCAGCGAGGCCATGCACCATCTGGGGGTGCCGACCACGCGCGCGCTGAGTCTGGTGCTAAGTGGCGAGCAGGTGCTGCGCGACATGTTCTACGACGGTCATCCCGCGCCCGAGCCGGGTGCGATCGTGTGCCGCGTCGCGCCAAGCTTCACTCGCTTTGGACACTTCGAGATCTTGGCCGCGCACGACAACACCACGTTGCTGCGCCGGCTTCTGGACTACACCATTCGCACAGACTTTCCCCATCTCGGTGAGCCGGACCCGCGGACCTATATCGCCTGGTTCGAAGAGGTCTGCCGGCGAACGCTGACGATGATCGTGCACTGGATGCGGGTCGGTTTCGTTCACGGCGTGATGAACACCGACAACATGTCCATTCTCGGCCAGACCATCGACTACGGCCCGTATGGCTGGCTTGAGGGCTACGACCCGGATTGGACCCCCAACACAACGGATGCCGTCGGCCGGCGCTACCGCTTTGGCCAGCAACCGCAGGTGGCCTTGTGGAATCTCACCCAGCTCGCCAACGCCATCTTCCCGCTGGTGGGTCAGATCGAGCCGCTACAGTGCGCCATCGCTAATTACGCCAAGGAATACGAACCGGCGTGGCTCGCGATGATGGCGAGCAAGCTCGGGCTCAGCCAGGTCGACACCACGACTGATAAGCCGCTTTTCTTCGAGCTGCTCGATGTGATGCAGCTGGTCGAGACCGATATGACCCTTTTCCACCGCAATCTCGCCCTGCTGAGTGCCGCCGGCGGGCAGGCGCATAAAGCAAGTGATGACGCCCTGCTCGAGCCGCTGCTACCCGCCTACTATGCGCCCGAGGCGCTGACAGCCGAGCACAGGGCGCGTACCACGGCGTGGCTGCGCCGCTACCTCGAACGCCTAAGCGCCCAGGGCGGCGACGATGAGGAGCGCCGGGCGCGCATGAACCGCGTTAACCCCAAGTACGTGCCGCGCAACTACCTTGCCCAACTCGCCATCGACCGTTGCGAGCAGGGGGATTATTCGCTGCTGCACGAATTGCTCGATCTGCTGCGCCACCCCTACGACGAGCAGCCGGAGAAGGAGCATTTCGCCGCCAAGCGGCCCGAGTGGGCGCGCGAACGGGCCGGCTGCTCGATGCTATCCTGCAGTTCCTGACCCTCACGCCGTACCCGCCTCGGGCTCACGGCGCATCGTCCTGAGTCGGCGCCGGTCGTGAGGTGGGC
>JAKDMK010000019.1 GCA_030452365.1 Nitrococcus sp. | reverse complement strand
TGGCGTTGAGTATTGTCGGTAAGTTTCGAATATTCATAAGACGTTGACCATCTATTCTAGGATCTGTTGACCTTCAGCCGCGACGCCGTGGGTGGAGAGCAACAGCTCCTGATGCGCTTAAAAAAACGAGCCAATCGCAAATTGGAAGACCTGGGTATCGTCATCAGAACTCGCATTTAATGGTTGCGCGAGGCTTATTGTCAACGGACCCATCGGTGAGAACCAGGTGACCGCCAAGCCTGTCGTGTAGCGCAGCTCGCCCAAGTCCACGCCGCCCCGGGACGTGTCGTATACCTGGCCCATATCGACAAAGGCCAGGAATTGGGCCGCCTTGGGATCGATAAAAGGCGTTGGAAAGCGCAGCCCCGCGCTGCCGAGCAGACGGAAGTTACCACCCGTCGGGTTATTGTTTTCATCGCGCGGACCGAGCGTGTTAATCCTGAAACCACGGACCGAGGAAATGCCGCCGGCGTAGAAGTTCCGATAAAATGGCAGCGATGTTGTCTTGCCGTAGCCATCTCCATAGCTCACGGTGCTGCTCAGCGCCAACGTGAGCCCCTTGATCAGGCCCAAATAAAGCTGTTGATCATGGTCGAGCCGGTAGTACGTCAGTTCACTGCCGGGCACCGCTATCTGGCCAGTGATATTGTGCCGCCAGCCCTCGGTCGGAAAAATCGCACTATTGCGCGAATCGTGAAGCCAGCCAAGCACCGCGCTGAACGTCATGTTCTGCCTGCCGTTGCTCGCTATGAAATTCTCCTGGATCGTTGTTGGGTTTGAGCTAAGGTTCAGTTTCAGATTTTCGAAATCGAGGCCGAGGTCGACTGAATCCGTATTACTAAGTGGTATCGCGTAACCGTAGCTGCCGGTGAATGATTCGAAGCTGTAATTCGCAAGGTTGGCGTTACCGGCATTGGTATCGCGATAGGCAAGGGCAAAGCGCCGGTCTATGCCGCTTAGCGTGTAGAATCGGTCAAGATAGGAGACTTCGTAGACCGTATTGATCCGATTGTTGTTGATGGTAAAGCCAAGTCGGTCTCCTGTACCGAGGAAGTTGTCCTGCTGTACGCCAAGGTTCAACAGCAAACCGGTGCCTGTACCAAAGCCGATGCCGGCCCGCAGACTGCCGGTCTGGCGCTCCTCGACGTGGACGTTTACATCCACTTGGTCGCTCTCCCCCGGAACACGCGGGGTCTCGATGTTGACTTCATTGAAGAAACCCAGCCGATTGAGCCGCAGGCGCGATTGTTTGACTTTATCGGTGGATAGCCAGCTGCCCTCCAACTGCTGCATTTCTTGTCGTATCACCTCGTCGCTTGTGCGCGCGTTGCCGGTGATATTGATGCGCCGCACATACACCCGCTCGGCGGGGTCGACGAAAAATGTGAGATCCACGGTTTTCGCCTGCGCGTTGACATCCGGCACTGCATTCACATTGGCGAATGCATAACCGATCTCGCCGAATTTCTTGCGTATGGCGTCCGCGCTCTCAGTCACCGCCAGCTGCGAAAAGAGTGCGTCTGACTTAACTTTGAGCAGCGAGCGCAGCTCCTGCTCCGGGATGACGAGATTCCCCGCCAGATTGATGTCACGCACATGATACTGCTCGCCCTCGGCTAGGTTCACCGTGATATAGATGCGCCGGCGATCCGGGGTAATGGTGACCTGGGTCGAGGTGATCGAAAAATTGATAAACCCTTGGTTCTGATAGAACGAGCGCAGCCGTTCCAGATCCCCGGCGAGCTTCTGGCGTGAATACTTGTCCGAATCGGAAAAAAACGCCCACCAGGCCCGCGGTCCCAGCTCGAACTGATCACGCAGATCGTTGTCGCTAAATCGCTCGTTACCAACGAATTGGATCTTCTGAACTGATGCGGTCTCACCTTCGCGGACATCGATCCGAATGCTGACCCGATTGCGCCGCACGGGTGAGACCGTGCTCTCGATCTGCACGTCGTAGTAGCCAAGCGCAAAGTACTGGCGTTGCAGCTCCCGCTCCACCGTGGCAAGAAGCGAGCGATTGAATACCCGCCCTTCGGCAAGCCCCACTCCTTTCAATGCCTCGAGCAGCTTATCGCTGGCGATCTCATCGTTGCCGTGGAGCTCGATGCGCGCGATTGCCGGACGTTCCACCACATCGACGATTAGGACGTTACCCTCCCGCGCCAACGTCACGTCCTGGAAAAAACCGGTACGATAAAGGGCTCGTATCGATTCAGCCACCCGTTCGGCATCGATGCGATCACCGACCTGGAGCGGCAGGTAGTTGAAGACGGTACCGGCGGAGATCCGCTGCAATCCGTTGATGCGAATGTCCGAAACCTTGAATGCATCTCCAGCGGCGGCAATGTGGAGCTGCGCGAGCAGAGCCACCGCCAGTAGCGCTCTTCGCATCACCCCTCTCGTTTGTCGGTCGCTATCGGGGCCCAAAAAGGCCTGCCAGATCGTTGTAGAAGGCAAGCGCCATGAGGAAGATCAGCAAAACGATACCGATCTGCCGCCCGATCCCTTGTGCCCGGTCGGACAATGGGCGCCCTTGCACCCACTCTATGCCGTTGTAGAGCAGATGCCCGCCATCGAGCAGCGGAACCGGCAACAGGTTGAGCACACCCAGGCTGATGCTTACGAGGGCGAGAAACTTCAGAAACGGAGTCACACCGAGGCTCGCGGAAACGCCGGCGTACTGAGCGATACTGATCGGCCCGCTCAGGCTCTTCATAGACGCCTCACCCGAGATCATGCGCCAGAGCATCTTGACGGTCAGCGAGGAGACTTCCCAGGTCTGCTTGAGCGAGCGGACAATCGCCTGAATCGGCCCATACTGCACCGTATGGCGCAAGCGCTCAATGCCTTGCTCCGGCATAACGGGCATAACGCCGAGGAGCCCCACCTGCGTGCCGTTTTGCGCCTTCCGACTCCCCAAGGTGACGGTAACCTCACGCCGTTGTCCACCCTGCTCGATGGTGAAAGTCGCCTTCTCCCCAGGTCGGGCCTGCACATAGCGCACGAGGTCCTGCCAACTACCAATAGGCTCGCCGCTGACACGCACGATTGTTGCGCCCGCTTCAATACCCGCGGCAGCGGCCGCGCTGTCCGGCAGGACTTGGCTAACTTTGGGCGCGACTCGGGGTAACCAGGGGCGAAAGCCCAAGGCAGAGAGCACATCGGGGTTCTCGCCCAGCGGTCCCATTTTCTGCAGATCGAGGTAACGCGTGGTCTCGAAGCCCCCTTCGGTCTCGACTTGTACGGCCAGTCGCCCAGAATCGACGCCCTTGTCCAGGAACTCCATGAGTACATCATCCCAGCTCGGTGTCGCCTCGCCGCCTATTGCCAGCACTTCATCACCGCGCTCAAAGCCCGCCATCGCCGCCGCAGATCCATCGACGACCTCGCCGATAAGCGGGCGCAGCTCGGTGCTGCCGATCACGAAGATGGCCCAGTAAGCGACTATGGCGAATAGAAAATTGAACAACGGACCGGCCACGACGACGAGATTGCGCGCCCAAAGGGGCTTGCGATTGAATGCGTGGGGCTTCTGCTCCTCCGCTACTTCGCCCTCGTGCTCGTCAAGCATCTTCACATAACCACCGAGGGGGATCCCGGCAACCGCATACTCGGTCCCATCACGGCCCACGCGCGACCAGAGCGGTCGGCCAAATCCGACAGAGAAGCGCAGCACCTTAATGCCCGCCCGACGCGCGACCCAAAAGTGGCCAAATTCATGCACAATGACGAGCACGCTGATTGCCACCACAAAGGCCAGTACGTCGATAAGAATTTCCATTACCGCCTCCCGGCCCGATCGGCTACGGCCCGCTCGGCCACACGCCTGGCGTCGCGATCCACGGCCAGCAGTTGATCCAAGTCTGCAGCTACTCCCGCCGTGACGGCTTCGAGGGTGTGTTCGATCACCACGGGGATATCGGTGAACCGGAGTCGCTCCTGCAAAAATGCCCCAACGGCCACTTCATTGGCGGCATTAAGGATCGCCGGTGCCGAACCGCCGGCTTGCATCGCCTTATAGGCTAGATTGAGGCAGGGGAAACGTCGGTGGTCCGGCGCCTCAAATTCGAGTCGGAGCGCGCTCAACAAATCCAGTGGGCGGGTACCGGAGACAATGCGTTCCGGTGTTGCGAGCGCGTGCGCAAGCGGCGTGCGCATATCAGGGTTTCCGAGCTGAGCTAACAGTGAGCCATCCATATACTCCACAAGCGCATGTACGATGCTCTGAGGGTGAATAACCGCCTCCACGCGATCCGCTTCCACGTCAAACAGCAAACAGGCTTCGATCAGCTCCAGGCCTTTGTTCATCAACGTAGCGGAATCTACCGAAATCTTCCGGCCCATCACCCAATTGGGGTGGGCGCAGGCCTGCGCGGGGGTCACTGAGTGCAGCTCTTCCAGAGGCCGGCAGCGGAATGGTCCCCCGGATGCGGTCAGCAGAATGCGCCGCACGCCGAGCTCTGCCAGCGGACGCTGACCGAACTGCGGCGGCAGACACTGATAAACGGCGTTGTGCTCGCTGTCGACAGGAACCAGCGTAGCGCCATTGCGCTTGACTTCGGCCAGAAACAACGCCCCAGCCATAACCAATGCTTCCTTATTCGCCAGTAGGATCCGTTTGCCGCCGCGGGCCGCTGCCAAGGTGGGCAACAACCCAGCACTGCCGACAATGCCGGCAACGACACAATCCACCTCACTTGCGCCCGCCACCTCGATCAACGCCTGCGCGCCAGCGAGCACCTGCGTCGGGCAGCCGGCCAATTCACCCATGCGCGCGCGCAATGTCGCGGCAGCCTGCGCATCGGCCAGCACGGCGTAGCGCGGCTTAAAACGCTGGCACTGCTCAAACAAGCGGTCGATGTCGCGATTCGCCGCCAGCGCGAATACCTCGAAACGCTCTGGATGACGGGCAATGACATCCAGTGTGTTGACGCCGATGGAGCCTGTCGCCCCGAGTATCGTTATGCGTTGCATGGTTAGGCCCTACTAGCTGACCCCTCGCACTCCCAATGCCAGTATGGGCGCCGCTGCCAGTAAGCCGTCGATGCGATCCAGAACCCCGCCATGTCCTGGCAACAGACGGCCGCTGTCCTTGATGCCGCGCCGGCGCTTCATCATGCTCTCGAATAGATCGCCTACTATGGCGACGACGGTGGTAACCAGTGCGAGCGCAAGAAACACCACCGGGCTCACACCAGCTGGGGCAAAGTCGAGCGAACGCCCACACACGTAATAGGCGCCACCCCAGGCGACTCCCAAGACGACGCTACCCACGGCGCCCTCCCAGGTCTTGTCCGGACTGATGCGGGGGGCCAACTTACGCCGCCCCCAGGTTCGGCCGGCGACATACCCCCCCGTGTCACTGCCCCCAACCAAAAGCAGCAACATGGTAACCCAGTAAGGGCCAAAATCCGCACCACCATGAATAGCCACGATGGCGAACCAAAACGAGACCAGGACCACGACACCGATCGGCGCTGAAACGAGCAGATGTGGCACCCGTTTGACCGGTTTGCGCCCAAACTCGGCGAGGCAGGCGATCGCAATCAGCCACCAAAGCGCGCCCATGATCAATACCGGCAAGGCGCTGCCACCGGCCCTGAGCCATAGCCAACCGCCAAGGACAATGCCGAGGATGACCAACGTATAGGTCAGCCGAGCAATGTAACTTGTGAGATTCATCAGGCTGGTCCACTCCCAAGCGCCGAGTATGGCAATACCGGCGAAGGCTGCCGGCAGGGCCTCGGGTGGTGCGAGCCATACCAGCCAGAGCAGGCAGGGAACGAGAGTTAGAGCCGTGAGCAGCCGCCATCTAAGCACGACCTTGGCGCTCCACCTGCTCCGAGGTCATGCCGAAGCGGCGTTGCCGTTGAGCAAACCAACGCAGTGCCGCGTCGAATCCGCGAGCGTCGAAATCCGGCCACAAGACCTCGGTGAAATAGAGCTCGGTATAGGCAAGTTGCCAGAGGAGGAAATTGCTGATGCGGTGCTCACCGCCAGTGCGGATGAACAGATCCGGCGCCGGTACTCCTGCCAGGCAGACGTAGGCACCAAAAACCCGTTCATCGATCGAGGCCGGGTCTCGCTCGCCGTGGGCGACCTCTTCTGCAAGCCGCCTCGCTGCCTCCGCGATGTCCCAGCGTCCGCCATAGCTAGCGGCCAAATTGAGCTGCAGTCCGGTATTAGCAGCCGTGAGATTCTCGGCAGCCATTATGTTCGCCCGCAACCGCGGTGTGAACTGATCCCGCTCGCCGATCAAGCGCATCCGCACGCGGCGTTCGTGTAGTTGAGGAGTCTCTTTTTCCAAGGTTCGGATTAAGAGCCCCATGAGCATGCGCACCTCACTGGATGGGCGGCGCCAGTTCTCGCTGCTGAAGGCAAACAAGGTCAGCGCCTTGACGCCCGCCCGCACCGAGGCTTCGATAATTTTGCGCACCGCATGCGCGCCGGCACGATGGCCGAAATGGCGGGATTGGGTGCGCGCCTGCGCCCAACGACCGTTGCCGTCCATGATGATGGCAACGTGCCGGGGGACGACACCCTCTGGATCAGGTGCTTGGAAATCGCTCTGCTCGTCGCTCATCACAACTCCCGAACTACACCGCTGTCGGCCATCCGACGGGGTCTGTTCGAGTATGACGTTGCCGCAACCCGGTTATCGCACTGCCCAAGCTCGCGGTGGGAATTGCCCCCCCGCGCTCTAGAGCAGGCCCCAATCCTTCGGCCGGTATAACGGCTCAAACCTCCATCATCTCCTTCTCCTTGGCAGCGAGCAGGTTGTCCACCTCGGTGGTGTGCTTGTCGGTGAGCTTCTGAATCTCGTCCTCTGCGCGCTTCTCGTCGTCCTCGGTTATTTCCTTTTCTTTGAGCAGGGACTTGAGGGCGCTGTTGGCGTCGCGGCGGATGTTGCGGATCGCGATCTTAGCCTGCTCGGCCTCATGCTTGACGACGCGAATCAGCTCGTGGCGACGCTCTTCGGACAACGCCGGCAGAGGAATGCGGATCACGCCACCCGCGGTGTTTGGAGTCAACCCCAGGTCCGATTCGAGAATTGCTTTTTCCACCACCGGAATCATGCCTTTCTCCCAAGGGGTGATACTCAGAGTCCTAGCGTCACTGACGGCCACCGATGCCACTTGGTTAAGCAACATCTTCGCGCCGTAGTATGAAACGCTGATATGGTCCAGCAAGCTGGTGTGGGCTCTACCCGTGCGTATCTTGTGGAACTCATGATTCAGAGCTTCGATGCTCTTCCGCATGCGCACGACAGCATCCTTGTTGATGTCCTCAATCATGGGCGTCATCCCCTATCGACAAACGTCCCAATAGCGCATCCCGCAACCACATCGTGAAGGCAGCCCGGTCGGGTGATGTCAAAGACCATGATGGGCATACTCTGCTCTCGGCAAAGGACAATGGCGGTCGCGTCCATCACGTTCAGCCTACGCTGGAGCACCTCGTCATAGGTCAACCGCCGATAACGTTCCGCCCCCGGATCCTCGATCGGATCTGCGCTATATACGCCATCGACCTTGGTCGCCTTGAGCATGATATCCGCGTTGATCTCGATAGCGCGCAGGCTCGCCGCGGAGTCGGTGGTGAAGAATGGATTACCGGTGCCGGCAGCGAATATAACGACGCGCCCCTTTTCCAGATGGCGGATGGCGCGCCGCCGAATATAGTCTTCACATACCTGATTGACTTTGATGGCAGACATCACGCGGGTAAAAACCTGTTCCTGCTCGAGGGCGTCCTGCAATGCCAGCGCGTTCAACAGCGTCGCCAACATTCCCATCTGATCGGCCGTCACTCGGTCCATGCCCTTGGCTGCCAAGCCCGCGCCGCGACAGATGTTGCCACCTCCAATAACTAATGCGACTTGCACGCCCCACTCGCCGAGCGCGCGGATTTCGCTCGCCAGCCGTTTCAGAACCCCGGGATCGACCCCGTAGGCCATATCGCCGAGCAACGCCTCACCACTGAGCTTCAACAGAATCCGGCGATACTTGGGCTCGTTCATCGACGGGACCGCCATGCCATGGGGTGGCCGCCACGCACCAGGGTTAGGAGTCCTTGACCTGGGCCGCAACCTCCTCGGCAAAGTTGGCTCGCTTCTTGTCGAATCCTTCGCCTACCTCGTAGCGGGCAAAGCGCAGCACCCGGGCATCGGCTTTCTCAAGGAGCGCACCAACGCTCTGCTCCGGGTCTTTAACGAAGGGCTGCCCCAGCAGGGTCACCTCTTCAAACCACTTACGCAGCCGCCCTTCAACCATTTTATGCACGATCTCCGCGGGCTTGCCGCTGTCTTGGGCTTGGGCGGTCAGGATCTCCCGCTCCTTCTCCACGATATGTGCAGGCAAGTCGTCCTGATCGAGGCACAGCGGGCGGCTGGCGGCGATATGCATACAAAGATCGCGCGCCAGCACGGCATCGCTGCCCTCTATCTCGAGCATAACGCCGATCCGGTTGCCATGTAGGTAGGCGCCGATCAAGCCCGCCTGGGTTTGGTAGCGGATGAAGCGCCGGATTTGAATATTCTCCCCGAGCTTGGCGATGAGCGACGTTTGCGCCCTCTCGACCGTGTCGTTCGAGCCGTCCCCCAGGTATAGTCTCCTCAAGGCCGGGATGTCATCGGGACCTTCCGCGACAAGTTGGCCTGCGACCTGGTCTACGAAGCCTTTAAAGTGTTGATCCGCGGCCACGAAATCCGTCTCGCAATTGACTTCGAGCATCGCGCTCTGCGTACGATTCTCGCTCATGGCGATGACGATCGCACCCTCGGCGGCAAGCCGGCCGGCCTTGCGCTCGGCCTTTGCCAGGCCACGCTTGCGCAATACCTCAATCGCGGCATCCTCGTTTCCGTTGGTTTCTTGCAGCGCCTTTTTACATTCCATCATCCCGGCGCCGGTACGCTCGCGGAGATCCTTTACCATTTGCGCGGTAATCGCCATGCGTATATCACCTCTTGCCGACGCAGTATCGAATTGCCCGCGCCGGAGCCTGGCATTCATTTGGCCGGCTGCTCTGCCTCGACAGCGGGGGTGGCGGCCGGCGCCTCGATCTCGATGAACTCATCGTCGCCGCTGGGCCGAAGGCCAGCCATCCGGGCATCGATGATTGCATCGGCCGCGCCTTGCAAGTAAAGACGAATGGCGCGAAAAGCGTCATCATTGCCGGGGATAACATAGTCGATCGCACGCGGCGAATTGTTGGTGTCGACAACAGCAACCACCGCAATGTTCAGCTTGCGTGCTTCCTGCACCGCAATCCGCTCGTAGCCCGTGTCGATGACGAATAGTGCGTCCGGCAGCGCCTCCATATCGACAATGCCGCCGAAGGCGCGTTCGAGTTTGCCCATTTCACGATGCAAGGAGAGCACTTCTCGCTTGCTCAGCTTGTCGAAGGTGCCGTCCTTCTCCTGCTGCTGGAGATCCGTGTAGCGGCGAATGGAACGCTTCACCGTGCGGAAATTGGTCAGCATGCCGCCCAGCCAGCGGTGATTGACGTACGGCATCGCACAGCGCATGGCCTCCTCGCGCAGCGCCTCGCGCGCGGCACGCTTGGTGCCCACGAACAGAATCCGACCGCCGTTGGCGGCGAGGCGGCCCATATAGTTCATGGCGTCTTCGTAAAGCGGGAGCGTCTTCTCGAGGTTGATGATGTGAATTTTATTGCGCTGGCCGAAGATATAGGATGCCATCTTCGGGTCCCAGTAACGGGTCTGATGCCCGAAGTGCACGCCGGCTTCAAGCATTTGCCGCATGCTCACTTTGGCCATGACTGGTTGCTCCTCGTTCGGGTTGAGCCTCCATGCACCCGCGCGCAACAACCCTCATTGGGCACCCGGTCGCGTGTGACGGTGCATGTGTGGTGTGTCTGGGATTGGCCCCCAGTTATTGCGGCCTACGGTACGGCCGATGACGAAACCAACGTTTGCCTGGAAAGCGCGCGCTTTATACCATATTTCCGATCCAGCTACAATTTGTCACCGATCCGTTCAGCCTGCGCCTCGACCGCGTGGGTGGATGTCAACAGGCCCTAGGCTCCTGTTTCGAACAAAGGTTTTCCATAATGCCGGTTACCATAAAGAACGCGGAAGAAATTGAGAAGATGCGTGTGGCCGGCCGCCTGGCGGCCGAGGTTCTAAACATGATCGAACCGTACGTGCGGCCCGGAATAACCACCGAGGAGCTCGATCGGATCTGCCATGACTATATCGTCAACCATCTGGATGCAATCCCCGCTCCGCTCAACTATCGGGGCTTTCCGAAGTCGATCTGCACATCCGTCAACCACGTGGTCTGTCACGGCATCCCAGGTGCGAAAAAGCTCAAGCGCGGCGACATCATCAACATCGATGTGACCGTGATCAAGGATGGTTACCACGGGGATACCAGCCGCATGTTCTATGTTACCGAGCCCTCCATCCAGGGCCGCCGGCTCTGCGAGGTTGCTTATCAATGCATGATGGTGGGAATCGAGCAAGTACGCCCCGGCATTCGCCTGGGCGATATCGGCCACGCCATCCAACAGTTCACCGAAAGCCATGGCTACTCCGTGGTACG
The DNA here is from genome assembly GCA_030452365.1 of Nitrococcus sp. GTDB lineage: Bacteria > Pseudomonadota > Gammaproteobacteria > Nitrococcales > Nitrococcaceae > Nitrococcus. Next base: position 3,799 of record JAKDMK010000019.1, on the reverse strand, counting down.
TGAGTATTGCGGGCACGGAATCGGGCGCGGCTTCCACGAGGAGCCCCAGGTCCTTCATTACGGAAGGCCTGGCGATGGTCTGGCACTGCAGGAAGGGATGACCTTCACCATTGAGCCCATGATCAACGCCGGTCATCCGGCAACCCGGCTGCTCAAGGATCGTTGGACAGTGGTGACTAAGGACCACAGCCTATCGGCCCAATGGGAGCACACCTTGCTGGTGACCGCAAGCGGGTACGAGATTCTCACGTAGGGCCTGTTGACACCCATCCACGGCGCCGCGTTGCTGCCCAACAGCCCGTCAGGCCAGGCGCCGGTCTGACTTGAAGATCCAACGCCCATGAGCCTAACCTCCGCTCGCATTCGCAATGATCGCTACCTGCTCGATACCGCTACGATCGACAAAGCATTGCAGCAGGGCCAACCCGCAACGCCTCTGCTGCGCCAAGGCCTTGCGAGCGCCGATCAGGTTCTGCGCGCGCGTTTTCTGGAAGGCACACCCGCCGTCGAGCTGGTGGCGTTGCGCGCGGAAATGGTGGATGCGCTGGTCACCCGAGTTTGGGATCTGCACTTGAGTGAGGCCGGGGCGCAGGCCACGCTGGTTGCAGTAGGCGGCTACGGCAGAGGGGAGCTTCATCCGGGCTCCGATACCGACCTTCTGGTCGTGCTCGCCGACTCGGCGCAAAACTGCTTTGACCATGCGCTCAATTGCATCGTCACGCAGCTCTGGGATATCGGCCTGCAGGTTGGCCATAGTGTACGAACCATAGCCGAGTGTGTCCAAGAAGCAGCCCAGGACATTACCGTCGCCACCAATCTGATGGAATCCCGCCTGCTCGCCGGCTCCGCTGGGCTGTATCGGTCCATGCTAGAGGCCACCGGTGCGGAGCGGATCTGGCCCAGTCGCGAGTTCTTCGAGGCCAAGTGGCGCGAACAGCTTGCCCGCCACGAAAAACACCACGACACGGCGCATAATCTCGAGCCCAACCTCAAGGAGAGTCCTGGAGGCCTGCGCGACATCCATATGATCGGCTGGGTGGCCAAACGCCACTTTGGCGCCAGTACGCTGCACGATCTGGTGGATCATGAGTTCCTTACCGAGAGCGAGTACGGCACGCTCATGCGCGGCCAATATTTCCTTTGGGATCTTCGCTTCGCCCTGCACGTGCTCACGGAACGCCGCGAGGACCGCCTGCTCTTCGACTATCAGGCCACTCTCGCCCGCCAGTTCGGCTACCGCGATACCGAGCACACGCTCGCGGTCGAAGAGCTCATGCAGCGCTATTACCGCATCGTGATGGCGCTGAGCTGCCTGAACGAAATGCTGCTTCAGCTCTACCAGGAAGCGATCCTCTACGCCGATCTGGACGAGACGCCCCGGCGGCTTAACAAGCGCTTCCAGGTCAAGCGCGGTTTCATCGAGGTCACCCAAGGCAATGTGTTCCGGCGCTACCCATTCGCGCTGCTGGAGGTGTTTCTATTGATTCAGGAGCACCCCGAGGTCAAAGGCGTGCGCGCGGCAACGATACGGCTGATGCGCCAACACCATTACTTGATTGACGAGCGGTTCCGCAATGATCTGCGCTGCCGCAGCCTGTTCATGGAGATCTTGCGCCAGCCCCATGGAATCACCCATGAGCTGCGCAGAATGCATACCTACGGCATCCTCGGGCGCTATTTGCCGGCCATCGGCCGTATTACCGGGCGCATGCAATACGACCTATTCCACGCCTATACAGTGGACTCCCATATCTTGATGGTCGTGCGCAACCTGCGCCGTTTCGCGGAGCCTGAATTCGCGCACGAATTCCCCTTGTGCAGCGCTCTGATCAACCGCCTGCCCAAACCCGAGCTGCTCTATGTAGCCGGGTTGTTTCACGATATTGGCAAGGGACGCGGCGGCGACCACTCTGAGCTCGGTGCCGAGGAGGCACACCAGTTCTGCATTCACCATGGCCTAAGCCGCTACGACAGCCGCTTGGTCGCCTGGCTGGTTCGCCATCACCTGCTCATGTCGATGACGGCGCAGCGCCGGGACACCAGCGATCCACAAGTCATCAACGAATTCGCCCGCAAGGTAGGCGATCTGCAGCATCTCAACTACCTTTATCTACTCACGGTCGGCGACATTCGGGGCACCAACCCCAAGCTCTGGAACGCCTGGCGCGAGGCGCTGCTGCTCGAGCTCTATCACTTCACGCAGCGGGCAATCCGACGCGGCTTGGGCAACCCCATCGACGCGGAAGAGCTCATCGGTGAGACCCAGGCGCAGGCACGCAAGGCACTGCGCGCACACGGATTGCATCATATGAGCGTGCACGCGATCTGGCGCCCGTTCACAGCGGATTACTTCCTGCGCTACTCGGCCGCGGAGATTGCCTGGCATACGGCGGCCATCCACGGTCTAAGCGGCGAGGCGCAACTGCCGCTCATTCTCATCGACCTGGCCAGCAGTCGTGGCGGCACCGAAGTATTCGTCTATACCCGCGATCGGGACCATATCTTTGCCCTGACCGTCGCGGCGCTGAGTCAGCTCGGCTTGGATATCCAGGACGCCCGCATCATCACGACCGAGAACGGTCACACACTCGATAGCTACCTGGTCCTGGAGGATACCGGCAAGGCGATCGCTGCCGGCTTCCGCGAACGGGAGATCATTGAGCAACTAAGCAATATGCTGCGCCACGTCGACCAGTTGCCGCAGCCAGTCCCGCGGGCATTGCCCCGGCGGCTGCGCCACTTCAGCACGCAGACCCAGATCGAGTTCACCGCCGATCCGCATAATGACCGAACCGCCATGGAGCTGATTACCGGCGACCACCCAGGCCTGCTCGCCGAAGTCGGCTATGCCTTTGCCCACTGTGGCGTACGGCTGCAAAACGCTAAAATCGCGACCATAGGCGAGCGCGCGGAAGACGTCTTTTTCCTTGCCGACCGCAATAACCACGCTCTCGATGAGGCCACGCAGAAGTGCCTGCACGCGCGCTTGCGGCACCTGCTGACCGACGATGCGGAGCTGCGCATGCGCGCCGACGGCGTTTGATGACAATACGGCGCGCAGCCCGGCTGGTTTATACTTCCGCGGCTCTGCCGCAGTATTGTGCATCCCTATTGTGGCTGCGCTTACGCCACCGCGGCCTATTCACGTAGCGCGCAGAGGGACATGACCCACGGGGCAACGGTAGACAGGAGGCTCCCATGGAGCAATTGAGAAACATCATCGAGGCGGCGTTCGAGCAACGCGCCGAGCTCTCGCCGCGCACGGCCACGCCGGAGCTTCTGGATGCCGTTGCCGAGGCATTGGACTTGCTCGACACCGGCAAGGCCCGCGTGGCGCAGAAAATCAACGCGCAATGGCAAGTCAACCAATGGCTGAAAAAGGCCGTGCTGCTGCATTTTCGCCTGCATGACAACAAGGTCATGCGCGACGGCCTGACGCATTATTTTGACAAGGTGGCGCCCAAGTTCGCGGACTACAACAGCCGCGAGCTTGCCGCGAGTGGCGTGCGTGTCGTCCCGCCGGCCATGGCGCGCCGCGGCGCCTTTATCGCCCCAGGGGCAGTGCTCATGCCCTGTTACGTCAACATCGGTGCCTACGTCGATGCGGGCACGATGGTCGATACCTGGGCCACGGTCGGCTCCTGCGCCCAGATCGGCAAGCACGTGCATCTCTCCGGCGGCGTTGGCATCGGCGGCGTGCTCGAGCCCCTGCAGGCGAGCCCGACCATTATCGAGGACAACTGCTTCATCGGCGCGCGCTCGGAAATTGTCGAGGGCGTCATTGTCGGTGAGGGCGCCG